>JAVVGH010000034.1:0-8175 GCA_032249215.1 Pyrobaculum sp. | reverse complement strand
TCCTTGGCTATGGAGAGGGCGTTGTTGGCTATTAGGGCCTTGATCTCATTAAGCATGTCGTAGAGGACGGATAGGCTGCCGGGCATGTGGGTGGCTAGGAAGGACTCGTATTCGGCTAGGTCCTCCCTGTCTTTGACGAGGTATTTCAGCACCTTGAGGGTGGCGGCTCTGAGGGTGGCGGCGTCTATGTCGCTGGGCTTGATGCCAAGCGTGGTGAGGTATGCGACGACGTAGAGGGGGACCTTGACGCGGGTTCTGTTGGAGATCACCACGTGGTCTAGGTAGGAGGCGAGTATTGGGGATATGTGTTTTACGGCTGTGTCTGTGTTTTCAAAGACGTAGTTCTGTATGTAGTCGTGGAGCTTCTTCACCTCGTCCATGGTCATAAGGGGGCTCAGCTTGTCGAAGTCCCTCCTAAGCCTCAGCCCGGCCTTTATCAGTTGCTCGGTCTCGTCGGGCTCAGCGTATTTCGTGTACACCCTCAAGGGGAACCTGTCGTATAGTGCCTGGAGCTCCTCTTCGTCTGGTATCCTGTTTGTCGCGCCGAAGACGGTCCAGGTCTTCACCGGTATGATTTGGCCGCCGTCGTAGATCACCCTCTCGTTGAGTATGGTGAGCATGGTGTTTAATATGGCGCTGGAGGCGTTGAAGATCTCGTCCAGCAGGGCGAAGTCCGCCTCCACTATGGAGTTGGTGTATATCCTCCGCACGTTGCCCTTGAGGAGCTCCACCACGTCTATGGGGCCTATGACCTCTTCTACCTCCGTGAATTTGGTTAAGAGGCGGTAGAACCACTTTGCCTTCAGGAGCTTGGAGATGGATGCCACCAGCATGGTCTTGGCGGTGCCCGGCGGCCCGATGAGGATGAAGTTTTCCCGGATTAACACGGCGGTGAGCGCCGCCGTAACCTCGTCGGTGAACTTAAAGAACAAGGAGTCTAAAGTCCCCCTCACCTGGGCCACCTTGTTGATTACCTCCTCCACGCCTTATTTAGGTTAACCATTAATATGTTTTCTATCCCGCCAGTGGCTGGGCGTTGAAAGTTTTGGTTTACCCCCTTGTGGTATGCCTAAGTCGCACCTATATAAGCACTGTGGATAAAATAGGCGTGGATCACTTTTTCGACATGTTCGTATCTTCGGCTGGTCGGAAGCTGAGGGAGTACTTGAGCAACCGGCCTCATCACGAGTACCCCCTGGAGGAGCTTGAGGACCGGGTGTTGAGGCGGAGGGTGGAGCCGATGGGCGCCGGCTTGCGGGCGGCGGGCGTCGACGGGGGCATCGGCGTCGTGCGGCTTTCCAACGGGCATCATGTGGTCTTGGCGAGGGCGGCTGCGGTGGGTCCCGACTTCATCGAGAGGGAGTTCGTCGCCGACGTGGCGACTGTGGACTCCTCCTCTCTGCCCTGGGCGTATCTTGTAATCGCGGAGTCGCTGGTGGGCATCAGGGCTTTGGAGAAACACGGGGTGGACGTCTTGCTTATGGACGGCTCCCTCTACGCCAAGGCCGTGCGGCTTGTCCATAACCTAATACTCACGCGGGAGTTCCAGAACTTGTTCTACGTGCCGGAGCTCGCCACGGCGCTGTACAGCTTCGCCAACCTGCTGAAAACCGCCCAGGGCAGGGGGGCCAGGCTTGTCTTCGTGTCGAAGGACCACAGCTTCAAGCTGTTGAAGGAACACGTCGTGTTTGAGAAGCTGGCTGAGAGGCACCGGGACCACGTGTTTCAGAAGGGGCTTCTCTGGTACTCCGTCTTGTGGATTAGGAGGTTTAGGAAGGAGCTAATCGAGCTTTACAAAACCGCCAGGAGGCAGGACTACGGGGCCGCCAGGCTGATGGCGCTTCTGGTGACCCAGTCTGTGACGGACTCGGAGCTCCTAACGGGTCTACTGCCGCCCCGCCACTACACCGTGCCCATGTTGGTGGGCGGTTGCGATGCCTACATGAACTACAAGGGGATCAACACCGTGGATAGGCTTGTGAAGGCCGCGGAGGAGAGGCTGGAGGACTCCCTCATCTTTAGGCTGAAGGACAGCTTCGGTAGCGACGTGGTGGGGAGGATAAGGGAGGCGCTGGAGGCCGTCCCTAAGGTGTACTTCTTCTACGTGAGGCTCAGCGACGACGCGCCTCTCCTCGTGGAGTTGCCGGCGGAGGGCGCCAAGATGTTCGACGGCTCTCCCGTCAAGGCCTTCTACCCCGCGGCGCAGGTGGACGACGTCGTGGGAATGCTGGCGGAGCAGTACCGCGACCCTATCCACTACAACACGTGGCTTTGGTACGCCCACGCAGTGGCGTCGTTTAAGGCCGGCCAGCTGGCGGAGTACGCCGTCTACCTGAAGAAGATGGCGGAGGAGGTGGGCGTCGCCAGGAGGGTGAAGATGGCGTGGGGGCTATGAGGATCGGGTACGTCGTCGCCGCGGCCACCCCCTTCGAGTTCCTCGCCACGCTGGACCCGGAGAAGCCCATCAGCCTCTACGACTACGTGGCGGTGGACCACGTGGAGCACGACGGAGGCGAGTACGTCAACGTGAGGCTTCTCGGCCAGATCGTCAGGCTTTATAGGGACCCCTACTCCGCCAAGAGGGATCTCCCGCTGTATAGCGTGATCAGGGAGGTGTCTGACAACATACTGGAGGTGCAGATAGCCAAGGTCAAGGTGCTGGGGTACGTCCACGGCGGGGACCTCAGACAGCCGAAGCACCCGCCCAGGATAGGGTCTCCCCTCTACCTCGCCGAGGATGAGGAAATCGCCGAGTTGTTTAGGGTGGAGCACGGCCTCTGCGTGGGGAGGCTGGCAAGCCGCGACTTAGACATCTGCCTAGACCTCAACGGCGTTAAGAGACACGTGGCGATCATAGCGGCGACCGGCAGCGGCAAGACCTGGTTCTCCGTGGTCTTGATAGAGGAGCTTCTAAAGAAGGGGGCGAAGATCGTAGTCATCGACCCACACGGCGAGTACGTCCCCATAAGAGACAGCATCTACAAGCTGGGGCCCTACACGGCGAAGGTGGTGAAGGTGTCTAGGCACCACACCGGCGATTTGATGTACAAAATAGGGGTGCTAGACGGCGAGCCAGACGCCTTGGCCAACGCGGCGGGGGTCCCCCCAGGCGCGAAGAAGATCCGCTACGCCATATACCTCGCCTGGTCCTACGCCAAGAAGGTGAAGAAGTCCACCGGCAAGCCCCTGGGGCTTTCCTTCCTCAGGTTGGTGCTCCACACAGCCCTCCGGGGCGAGGCCGCCTTGAACAAGCTATTCCAGCAGTACAAAATCGAGGGGGACTTCCCCATGGAGGACTTGAGGCAACTGGCTAAGAAGGATAGACACTCCATCTTCAGCGCCTTGACCTACCTGAGGCGGCTTCAGCGGCTGGGCGTTTTCTCCTCCCGGTCCACCCCCCTTTCTAAGCTCCTGGCCGACATCACCATCCTCAACCTCGCCGGCGTAAACGAGGAGGTGCAGGACTACGTCGTGGCGCACCTCGTCAACAGGTTATTTCAGGCAAGGGTGAGACATGTGAGGTCCCTCAGAGGGGTCCAAATCCCGTGGCCGGTGGTGTTGCTTGTGGAGGAGGCGCATCGCTTCGCGCCGCCTAAGGCGCTCCGGAAGACCAGATCCTACGAGGCACTGTCTAGGGTCGCCTCCGAGGGGAGGAAGTTCGGGGCGTATCTCGTCATCGTGAGCCAGAGGCCGAGCAAGGTGGATCCCGACGTGATAAGCCAGTGCCAGAGCCAAGTCATCATGCGCATAGTGAACCCCAGGGACCAGGAGGCGGTTAGAGAAAGCAGCGAGCTCCTAGCCCAGGAGTTCCTCGACAACCTGCCGGGCCTCGACGTGGGTGAGGGCGTGGTGCTGGGCCCCCTGGTGAGGCTCCCCGTGGTGGTCAAGGTGAGAGACAGGGTTTTGGAATACGGCGGCGCAGACATAGACCTAGCCGCCGCCTGGAGGGTGGACAAAACGGCAGACGTCGCGCAGATGTGGAGGAGGCTGTACAGCGCCCCTCCGACGCCGAGTCTGTTGCTCTCTGCCTCTAGGCTGAAGGTGCTGAGGAAGGTTCGTGAAGGCGGGCGTATAGCCGTGACTCTGCTAGATGGCGAGAGGGAGATCGCCGTCACCATAGAAGATGGGCGCCCTGTCTGTAGCGCGTGCGGCGCCGGGAGGCCCTGCCCCCACGTCTACAAGGCGCTGGAGGAAATAGTCGAGATAGTATGAAGATCCTCCACGTGTCTGACGCGCACCTGGGCAGGGCCCAGTACCACCTGCCCGAGAGGGAGGAGGACTACTTCAAGGCCTTTGAGGAGGCTCTGCGGCTCGGCAAGTCGGCAGACGTCGTCTTGGTCACAGGCGACCTCTTCGACACGAGGAGGCCGAGCAACAAGACCCTCCTGCGGTTTGTGGAGGCGGTGGAGGCGGCTGGGGTCGTTCTCTACGCCATAGGTGGGAACCACGACTTCAGTTACGTCAGATACCGGGCCGAGGCTGGGAGATGCCCCCGGCCTAGGGAGTGTCTATACGACACGGCGCTTAGGCTTGTGGACAGGATGAGGCTGGCGCGGCTTCTCTGTTGGGAGGCGGCGGACGTGGGCGGCGTCTACATATTCGGCGCATGCGCCACGCCTAGGGACTACGCCGCGGAGTACCGCGGATCGCTCCAGAGGATGCCTCCCGGCTCCATCCTCGCGATCCACCAAGCCGTGGAGGGAGTCAAGGCGAGGTACCCCGCGGAGGACGACGACTACACGATGCCGCAGGCGGTCTTCCAAGGCCTGCCGTATTTGCACATAGCGGCGGGCCACGTCCACGACCACCTGGCCAAGCATCCGGCAGGCGCCGTGTGGGCCGGCTCGTTGGAGATCTGGGACGTGGGGGAGTTCGAGACTTGGGACTACAGAGGCGGCTTCGAGAAGGCGCAAGACGTTGCCCAGAAGGGCGTCGTGCTTATAGATGTGGCGGGGAAGGCGGCGTCGCTTAAGCCAATCTCTCTGCCCCCCCGGAGGCCGCTTTATAGAGTTAGGCTCTTCATCCGCGAGGTCAAAGAGGCAATCTCCGCTGTGGAGGAGGCGGCGAAGCTCTTCGACAGAGAAGGCGCCGTGGTGAGGCTCGAGCTGTGGGGCGTCGTGGAGGGCGGCCTCAAGACGGGCCAGCTGGCGTCGAGGTTCTCCAAGGCGCTTCATGTAGATGTGGTGGACAGGACGTCCTCGCCGCAGAAGGCTGTGGCGCTGAGGGGCACCGCCGTGGAGGAGCTGTGGCGCATCATGAAAGAGAAGCTGGGCCCCCACGCAGACGTGGTGCTTAAGGCTATGGAGCTTATACGCGACGGCGAGAAAGAGGCGGCGAAAAGACTCCTCCTAAAGGCTCTGTATGATTAAGAAGATCGAGATCGTAAACTTCAAGGCCTACGACAAGGCCTCTTTTAGGTTCGGCGAGGGCGTCAACTTCATCTACGGCGCCAACGGCGCCGGCAAGACTTCGCTTATGGAGGCCATCTCCGTCGCCCTCTTCGGGTCGCAGTGGGTGACTAGGTGGGGCGGCAGGAGGTGGAGCAACTTCCTCAGGAGAGGCGCCGCGTGGGGCGAGGTGAAGCTGTACATAAGCCACGGGGGCCGGGAGATCGTCGTCGTTAGGAGATTCGGCGAAGAGGGGACGGTCTCCTCCGGCACGTACCTGGCGGTGGACGGTGGCGTGGTGGCGCGGGGCGACTCAGACGTCACGGCGACTCTCGTCTCGAAGCTGGGCCTTAGGCTGGACGAATACGCACATCTGCTCTACATCCGGCAGGGGGAGTTGAGGAGGATACTGCAGGAGACCGACTACATAGACCGCATCTTTCGCCTCGACGAGTTCGACAAGGTGGACGAGGTGGTGAAGGACGTACACGACGAGTTTAGAGCTCGGCGGGAACGGGCAGGCGGCCGGCTGGAGGAGCTGGAGAAGAGGCTCCCCGTGTTGAGGAGCAGGCTGGACGACTTGCGGCGGAGGCTGGAGGAGGCCGAGAAGAGGGCGGCGGAGCTGGAGGAGGCGTCGGCGCGGTTTAGAGAGGTGGAGAGACGCTACCTGGAGCTTAGGGAGCGGCACGCCTCTCTGGCCAAGGAGAGGGAGGCGCTGGAGAAGAAGCTGGAAGATGCGGCTCAGCTGGCGCTCAGCGCCGAGAAAGACGTGGAGCAACTGGAGGCTGAGCTGGAGGCTATTAAGAAGGCGGCGGAGGAGTTGAAAAGCCTTCCCGAGGTGGGCGACGTGGAGAAGGAGTATTTCGAGCTTCGGCAGGCGGTGGCTACGGCTGAGAGGATCCCTCCCGAGGTGAGGAGCTACGACCCCAGGTCTCTTGAGGAGGCCCGGCGGAGGCTGGAGGAGGCGAGTAGGAGACATGGAGAGGTGAAGACGCGGCTTGCTCTTCTACGCGACGTGCTCCGTCTGGCCCAGCGGGCGGAGGGCGGCCGGTGTCCGGTGTGCGGGTCGCCGCTTTCTAGAGACGCCGTCCAGCGGCACGAGTTGGAGGTGCTGGGCCTGGAGAAGGAGGAGGAACGCCTCTCGAAACTCATAGCCCAGCTCAAGGCCGAGGTCGGACGGCTGGAGGAGCTGGACAGACTTTACCACAGCTACAAGCCCCACCTGGCTCTAGACCTCCCATCCGCGCGGAGGAGGCTGGCCGAGCTGGAGGCCCTATACCAGAAGAAAAAGGAGGTGGAGAGGAGGCGGGCGTACCTCTCGGCGCAGGCGGCTAGGGAGGCGGAGGTGGCGAGGCGGCTGGAGGAGCTGAAGGCCCGTAAGGCCGAGGCAGAGAGGAAGATACAAGAGGTGAACCAGAGGCTGGGGGAACTGGAGGCGGAGCTGGCCGCGGCCGCAGAGGCGTTGAAGAGGCTGGAGGCTGAGTACGCGGCGCTTAAGACAAGACACGAGGAGTACCTCGCCGCGAGGTCTGTGGCGGCTGAGCTCAGGCGTCAGATAGCCGAGACGGAGAAGGAGCTGGCCGCCTTAGCAGGCGAGCTGGAGAAGGCCAAGTCAGAGGCCGAGAGGCTCGACAAGGCCCTCGCCTCGGCGCGGCAGATAAGAGTCGTCCTCGGCGAGCTCAAGCCTTTGATGCGTCAGACGTTGCTCAAGGCCATAAATGAGGAGCTAAACGCCGTCTTCCTCCGCCTCAGACACAAAGAGGTGTTTAAATCGCTCCAGCTGGTCGAGACAGACGGGAGGTACGTAATCCGCGTCAACACCCCCACAGGCCCCATAGACCACGGCCTCCTGTCGCTGGGGGAGCAGAACCTCGCCGCCCTCTCGTTGAGGGTGGCCCTGGCGAGGGCCCTCCTCGGACAAGCCCCCTTTATGATGTTCGACGAACCCACGGAACACCTAGACGAAGAACACAGAAGAAAAATCGTGGAGCTGGTAAGAGGACTCACGTCGATAGTCCCCACAATCATCGTCACCTCCCACCTAGGCGAATTTGAAGAAGTCGCAGACGTAGTCATCCAACTATAAAAGGCCACGCGCTCCTCGTTCCGCGGCGAAGCGAGAGGCATGCCATTAAAGGCAACGGCGCCAGCTCAACCGCACAACAAGAGAGAGTGTCTGGATGTTCGGCGTCGGCCGCGGATAGGCGGTGAGCTTAAATTTTACCAGAATGACGAGTTCGTGGAGAGAGAGTTACTAAGCCCGAAGATCGACGTGAAGAGCTACATAAGGGCGAGGGTTATGGAGGTCATAGACGAGCTGTCGTTGAGCATCATGATGCTCGAGGCTGGGGCCACGAGAAACGCCGCCGGCAAGGCGTTTGTCGCCGTTAAGGCCTTGATAAGCGCGATGGTGTTGATAAATCTAGACAGGCTACTAGCCCTAAAGAGGGACGAGAAGGAGAAGAAGTGGTACGAGAAGAAAGCCTACACAGTCCCCACGAAGTCGATCAAGGGGATATCGTTGGACCTATTCGAGCTGGGGTACAGGGAAATTGGGGCGATCGCCGACAAGGCGCTGAACCTCCACGACTACCAATACAACGGCCTAGACCCAGACTTCAGCCCCTACAAAAAGAAAGAAGAGGCGGTGCGGGACATAGTCGTCTTAATTGACGCCGTTGTTGAGAAGTTGCCTCACTGGACCGGGAGCTACTGGGACGAAGAGATAAAAAGAGACTTCAAACATCTAACTAAAAGGCTTGAGGACTTTAAGAAAAGACGCCCGCCT
>JAVVGH010000033.1:0-8499 GCA_032249215.1 Pyrobaculum sp. | reverse complement strand
ATCCGCGTGCCGTGTGGTCGTCACGGGTCAGACGAGATGCATCACTTCACCGCCTCCTCCTCCGCATAATGTTTATAAACTGTTCTCTCTTGGTGCGCGATGGGCAAGAGGATCCTTGTGCAGAGGAGGGGAAGAGGCGGTTCACAGTTCCGGTCGCCTAGCTGGAAGAGAGACGGGCCAGTGAGGTATCCGCCGCTTGCGGCGGCTTCGGGGAGAGGCTACGTGGTTGATATCCTCCACGAGCCGGGCCTCAACGCGCCGGTGGCTAGGATCAGGCTGGAAAACGGCGTTGAATTCTTCAACTACGCCGCGGAGGGCCTCTACGTGGGCCAGGTGGTGGAGGTGGGCGAGGCGGCGTCTCCAAAGACAGGCAACGTCATGACGCTGGGCAAGATCCCCGAGGGCACTATGATTTTCAACGTGGAGAAGAGGCCGGGGGACGGGGGCAAATTCGCCAGATCCGGCGGCACATACGCCGTGGTGATAGGCCAGAAACCTGAAGAAAACAAGACCATAGTGAGGTTGCCCAGCGGAAGGACTGTTGAGGTTGATTCAAGGGGGAGGGCTACCGTCGGCATAGTGGCAGGCGGCGGGAGGATCGAGAAGCCTCTGTTGAAAGCCGGTAAAAAGTATTACAGAGCCAAGGCAAAGGCGTGGAAGTACCCGCTCGTCAGAGGCAAGGCCATGTCGCCGTATGCGCATCCACACGGCGGCGGCTCGCACCAGAAGGGCGGCACCCCGGTGCCGAAGACGGCGTCTCCAGGCCAGAAGGTCGGCTTCGTCGGCTCGCGTTGTACCGGCCGCGGATGTGTGAGGGCTAGGGCGCAACAGAAACAGTAATGGCGATAGATAAGCGGAAGAACGACCACATCTACCTAGCCGCGTCGGAAATTTCGCAGGTGGGCACCTCTTGGCTTGAGGAGGTTTTTCTCATCCACAACGCGCTTCCTGAGATAGACCTCTCTGATGTGGACTTCTCCACGCGTTTTTTGGGAGTTAAGGTAAATGCCCCATTTGGCATAGGCGCCATGACGGGCGGGACGGAGCTCGCCGGTAAGATAAACGCCGAGTTGGCCAAGGCGGC
The DNA here is from genome assembly GCA_032249215.1 of Pyrobaculum sp. Lineage (GTDB taxonomy): Archaea > Thermoproteota > Thermoprotei > Thermoproteales > Thermoproteaceae > Pyrobaculum. The sequence continues at coordinate 7,415 of JAVVGH010000033.1, read as the reverse complement.
CGAGGAGTTCGGCATACCCATATACGTCGGCTCTCAGAGAATCGCGTTGATGAAGCCAGAGGTGAGGTGGACGTTTGAGGTGGTTAAACAGAACGCCCCATCTGTACCCAAGGTGGCCAACCTAGGCGCGCCTCAGTTAGCTGAGCTGTCTGAGGAGAAGCTGGCCGAGTGGGTGGCCCAGGCGGTCGACATGATCGACGCCTACGCCGTTGCAATACACTTAAACCCAGCACAGGAGGCGGTGCAGCCCGAGGGAGAGCCCCGCTTCAGAGGCGTGCTGGAAAAAATAAAAATTGTCAAAAAAGCCGCCGGCAAGCCCCTTATCGTCAAGGAGGTGGGCAACGGCATTTCAAAAGAGGTAGCCGCCCGACTCACGGGCCTCGCAGACGCCGTAGACGTCGGCGGCTTCGGAGGCACCTCCTTCGTGGCCATAGAGGGCGCCAGGGCCTCCGGCCCGCATCAAAGAGCCGCCGAGACCTTCAAGACGTGGGGCATACCCACCGCGGCCTCCATCTGCGAGGTTAAGTCCGCATATACCGGCTTCGTCATAGCGTCGGGCGGCATCAGAGGCGGCCTCGACGGGGCGAGGGCGATTGCCCTCGGCGCCAACTTCTTCACCATGTCCCAGCCGTTTCTAAAGGCGGTGCTGGAGGGCAGGTTAAGAGAGGAGATAGAGACGGTAGCTACAGAGGTCAAGGTCGCCATGTTCCTCACGGGGTCCCGCACCGTGCAAGACCTCGCGTTGGCGCCACGGGTCTACGGGCCAAGGCTTCGGAACTGGATAGAACAGCGGAGGCTTCACTGCTGAAAGCATTTTAACCCAACTATCTAACAGCTCGTGTCTTGCCCCCTGTGTGGTTCAAGGGACTTAATGCTCCTCCCGAGTAGCGAGTTTGTGTGTAAACGTTGCGGCCACAGATGGCCCGTGCCGCAGGTAGACCACTCCTGGGTCGAGGTGGAGATAAAGAAGGCGAAGCTCTTTGAGAAGTACGTCGACGCGCCTGTGGAGAACTGCGACGAGTTGTTAAGCCATCTGATGAAGGAGTTAGACGAGAGAAACGCCAGGTTGCTAGCGGCCAAGATCCTGCTTCAGAGGGCCGAGAGACGCAAGCTGACGCAGTCGGAGCTTAGGAGGTTGCACGAAGACGCGGAGAGGTGCTTTCAATGATAGTCGACGTCTCTAGGAAACCCGACGTCTCTAGATACGCAAAGGCCTCCGTCGAGATCTCTGTCGACGTTTGCAACACGGCGTCTGCCATACGCGCCGCGGCGAATGCATACCGCTACCTCCCGTTTCTGCACCCACTACCTCTCTCAGCCTCTGCACACTGCAGAGACGGCAAGCTCTACGTCGAGGGCTTCGCCGAGTGGCAAACCGGCGTCGAGATGGACGTCCTCTTCGGGGCGTTGACGGGAGCCGTGGCCTCCGGCTCCACTGCCTTGAAGAACCTCTCAGTAGACGTGAAACGTAAAGGCGTCGCGCAGCCAGTCACGCCGCCGCAACCCGTAGAGACCGCTCTTCCGAGAGAGGGCGACCTCCTGGCGTCTGCATACGGCGAGATGGAGATGAGGAACCTAGAGCTGGTCAATAAGCCGGTGGAGAAGGGCCACCCGCTCCATGCGGCGCAGACGGCCGTTGCCCTCAACGTCAAGAGGCTCTGCGAACTCGTGGGGGGCCCCTGCCCCGCCGTTCAACACCTCAAAATAGACGTAGACGTAGCAGACGCGCTGAGAGCCCACGTCACAATCAAGGCCAGAGACCTCCCCCCGGCTCCGGAGGCGCTTTTCGCCGTGGGCGTCGCGTTCCTAACCATTTGGGACATGTTGAAGAAGTGGGAGAAAGATGAGGAGGGTCAGTACCCACATACCAAGGTTCGGATAATATCGCTAGAGCGGGGCTAAACAATTAATTCTGGCGAAATATATGGGCTATGTTTCCCCAAGAGGTTATGGATGTCATAGACACCGTATTAAGACACAACGCCTGGAGGAGGGGCGAGACTATAAACCTCATCGCCAGCGAAAACGTAATGTCGCCTCTTGCGGAGCTCCTCTACGTGAATGACTTAGCTGGTAGATATGCAGAGGGCACGGTGGGCCAGCGGTACTACCAGGGGACGAAATATGTAGACGCGTTGGAGGACTCCCTATCCAAGCGATTTGCCAGGGCCCTCGGCGCGGCGTTCGTCGACGTGAGGCCGATCTCCGGCACAGTGGCTAACTTGGCCACGTATTTCGCCCTGGCCCCCGAGGGAGGCCTCGTCGCCTCTCTGCCTGTGAAGTTCGGGGGGCACATAAGCCACAACACAGTCGGCGGGCTGAAGGCGCTCAGACTCAGGTCTGCGGAGTTGCCGTGGGACATGGAGAACTTCAACATAGACGTAGACGCCGCGCGTAAGGTTATAGAGGAGAAGAGGCCGAACCTCGTAATTCTCGGAGCGTCGCTTTATCTGTTTCCGCATCCAGTCAAGGAGATAGCAGAAATCGCGAAGACTGTGGGCGCCTATGTGCTCCACGACTCGGCACACGTCTTCGGCTTAATAGTCGGCGGCGTTTTTCCAAACCCGTTAAAAGAGGGCGCCCACGTAACCACCACGTCTACCCACAAGACTTTTCCAGGGCCTCAAGGCGGGCTCATAGCCACTGTGTTGGGGGATGAGGTAAATGTGCAGATACAAAGGGCCGTGTTCCCCACCTTCACCTCCAACTACCACCTGCACCGCTACGCCGCCACCTACGTGACTCTGGTCGAGATGGAGGTGTTTGGAAGAGAATACGCGGCCAAGATAGTGGAGAACGCCAAGGCGCTGGCCGAGGCGCTTTCTGCGGAGGGAATCACGCCGGTTGCAGAAAGGCAGGGGTTCACGAAGACGCACCAGGTGGCGGTTGACGTCTCTAGATTCGGCGGCGGCGACAAGGTTGCGGCGTTGCTTGAGGAGGCGAACGTAATAGTCAACAAAAACGCACTGCCTTGGGACAAAAGCGTGTTGAAGCCCAGCGGAATTAGAATAGGCGTCCAGGAGATGACGCGGTTCGGCATGGGGAGAGACGAGATGCGAGAAATCGCTAGATTCATAGCGCGTGTGCTGAGAGGCGAGGACCCGGCCTCGGTTAGGCGCGACGTGGCGGCCTTCAGAAAGGCGTATCTAGAGATTAAATACGGCTTCAAGATAAATAGAGAAATTGTAGACAAGCTGTTTGCCTCGTTGAACCTATATACATAGGGTCCTCCCCCCGTCGATAAGTATCAGCGACCCAGTGATGTAGCTGGCCTTGTCTGACGCCAGGAAGGCCACCAGCTCGCCGATCTCCTCCGGCTTAGCCAGCCTGCCTAGGGGAACCTCCCTCTCTATCTCTTTTATGACGTCTTCAACTCTGCGCCCCTCCCTCTGCGCCCGGGCGGCCGCCACCTCCCTGACGCGTTCAGTGTCAACGTACCCCTGCATGATCCCGTTAACCAAGATGTTGTACGGCCCCAGCTGATATGCCAGAGTCTTCACCAGTCCTGCCAGGGAAATTCTGATGACGTTGGAAAGCGTAAGCGTTGGGATGGGTTGCTTCAGCGTGGATGAGGTTATGTATATCAGACGGCCCTGTCTCCTCTCCACCATGTGGGGCAACACGTCTCTGGTTATCCAGACGGCGCTCATGAGGAGAAGCCTCACCCCGTATTCCCAATCCTCCTCGGAGAGCTCCATAAACGCGCCGGGCTTAGGCGGCCCTGTATTGTAGGCCAACACATCCACTTTGCCGAAGTGGCGGATAGCGGCCTCCGCTATCCGCCTCACGTCCTCCCTCTTGGTTAGATCAGCCTGGACGGGCACCACCGAGACGCCGTATTTAGCCTCAAGCTCCCTTGCGAGCTTCTCAAGCCTCGCCGAGTCTCTTGACGCTATGACTAGGTCTGAACCCTCCCTCGCCAAGACAGAAGCCACGCCGGCTCCTATGCCCCGGCTCGCCGCAGTTACTATAGAAACTTTCCCCTTCAGCATAACCAGCTTGATTCACCTGTTTTTATTATTTCACTTTGATAAAGGTGTGTCTTCTGCAGATGTCTTTAAGTGGGCACTCTTCGCATCTCAAGTCTTTGCAGTATTTGGAGCCTATGTCGTAGGCGCCTCGTTCGAAGAGCACGGGATCTCCGCTTATTTTGCCCACGTGTCTCACGAGGCCGCGGATGCTTTCGAGCCTCAGCACCACGTCGCGGCATTTGCCTTCTTTGGCTTCGCAGAGTAGCCTTTTCGCGACTCGTGCCTTAACCCTCTCGGCTGTGAGAGTTGGCACGTCTTCAAACGCTCCTGATCTCAAAGTCACAAGCGCCGTGTACATGTCTCCGTGGAGTATGTACTTCTTGTGTTCTTGGCCGTAGGCTATCTTGGTAGCCAGCGGGATGTTCGTCTCGTGTATAAAGAGGCGGAGGAAGAGCTTCACGCCTCTGCCGACTCGGTTGCCGCCCTCCCCCCTGAAAACTACTTCCCTAATGCCGTTTTCGAAATCCGCGATTTTTCTCTGCTTAGCTATCCAGAGGTATAGGGACTTGTATTTGTTGTTTATGACGCTGGAAGCCCTCAAAACGTCTGTGATGACCTGGTTTGCGACGTCTTTCTCGACGCCCACCTCCTCGAGGGCCCTCCGTATTCTCGAGGCGGAGAACACGTCGTAGACGTGTTTCTCATACGCGGCGGCTAAGTTCTTAAGCTCCGCATCGCTGAGCGGCCTATGTTTGCTCAGCAACGCCACAAGCGCTGTGTATGTTATCAAAAGATCAAGCCCCCTCACGTTGGAGAGGCTGGCCACGAACGTGTCAAAGTCGGTCTTGTAGGTCCGCGAAATGGACCTGACCTGCTCCACCAGCAAGGCGTAGTTATGCGGAAGATTTTCAATAACCCTATCACGTATAGATGCCCCGTGCTCCACTATCTTCTTTCTCACCTCTTCGGCGGTCGCCACGTGCTGCATCCTTAAATCCATATATAAATTAAGACACATGGAAGACCTGATCGAAAAGGCCAAGGCGGCGATAGACAACGCGTACGCCCCCTACTCCAAGTTCAAAGTCGCCGCGGTGGTAGAGACAAAAAGCGGTAAGGTGTACACCGGCGTCAACGTGGAAAACGCCTCCTACGGCCTGACCATGTGCGCCGAGCGGGTGGCCGTGTTTAAGGCCGTGTCGGAGGGGGATAGAGACATCGAGGCGGTGGTGGTCTACACAGACACGGAGGAGCCGACGCCGCCCTGCGGCGCCTGCAGACAAGTCATCGCCGAATTTAACCCAGAAGCACTCATAGTGATGGCCAGCAGAAAGAAGGTCGTCACGGCAAAGCTAAGCGAGCTACTGCCGCACGCCTTCACCGGCAGAAGCCTGAGAAGTTAGCTCTCCCCCTCCTCCTCGCCGGGGAGCTTCAACAACGAGATTCTCCTAGGCTTTTCCCGCCCCGGCTGGACCTGTTGCGTCAGCTTGTCCCTATACATCTCCGCCAGCTTGTCGACGATAGACAAAACGGCCTTCGCAGTCTCGTTGTCCTTCGCGAGGAACTCGTGGAGTCTCCCCGCGTCTAGGTACTGAGAGAACTCGGGGTCCATAGGTATGCCCCCTAGGAACGGCACCCCCGCCGCCTCTGCGATTCTTTTACCAGCGTCTCTGCCGAAGATGTAGTACACCTTCCCGTCGCCGGGACACATGAAACAACACATATTCTCAACCACACCGGCAACTCTGATGTTAAGTTTCCTGGAGAAGTCTATTGACTTCAACACTATCCTACGCGAGATCTCGGTCGGTATGGTCACCACGACGCTCCCGTCTAGCCCCCCCTGCAGGCTCTGCGCTATCGTCAGGGGGGCGTCGCCAGTGCCCGGCGGCAGGTCTACAACCAAGACGTCGAGCGGGCCCCAGTCCACCTGCGCCACAAAGTCCCTGAGTGCCTGATTCACCAGAGGGGCTCTCCATATGACTGCAGTGTCGTCGCTGGGCAAGGCGAATTCAATAGAGACAACCCTTATGCCAAGCGGCCCCGTTACCGGAACGATTTTGCCCGTTTTCTGCTCCACATAAAGCGTCACGTCTGAAAGGCCAAGCATCTTGGGGACCGTAGGTCCGTAGACGTCGCCGTCTAGCACGCCGACCTTGTACCCCCTCATGGCGAAGCCCACGGCTATGGAGGTGGTCACAAGAGACTTCCCCACGCCCCCCTTGCCCGATATCGTTACTAATTTGAGCTTGACGTCCTTGAGGGCATCTGCGAGAGAGCCGGGCGCCGCCGCCTGGCCGCGAATATTGATCTTGACAGACATGGTCTCTTATGGTGTTAGGAGTATATATATCTACTGAGGTGGTCCGGCAAACCACTGGGACAGCCCCCTACGGATTAGGGAGATCCCGATGGCAACGCTTAGTATTAGCATGATTTTTTCCACGACGCGGATGCCGAGGATGCCTAAGATCTTGGTCAACACTTCTGAGGCGAGTAGCGTGGCAAGCGTGAGGAGCGAGACAACGATAATCACCAAGAGGGCATGGAGGAGACCTGCCTCTCTGGAGAGGAGGAGGACGTAGGAGATAGATGCCGGCCCAGCTAGAAAGGGCACGGCAAGCGGAACCACAGCCACCTCTACCCACTCTGCGGCGACGCCTTGTTCATACGGCCGGGTGAGGTAAAGCAGAGAAAACGCCACGAGTATAATTCCGCTCGCCACCATGAAGTCGCCGAGAGTGACTCCAAAGTAGCCGAAGAACTCAACGCCGAATGCCGCGAAGAGTACCAGGATAAGGGCGGCGACAGCGACGGAGAGGACTAGGACTCTGCGCCTACGCCCGGGGTCCAGCCTCGCGGTGACTGCGGTAAACAGCGGGATGTTGCCGATGGGGTCCACTATAATATAAAGCGCAACTGTTGACGCCAGCAGGTTCAGGAGGTCAGAACCCAGATTATACATCACCCAGCTCAGCGATGACGGGCCGTCTCCACCGTGTAATATTGAGGTGTTAAATTTATTTGGCCCAGCTGTATTTCCTCCAGCGTTTAGTCCTGCCCCAGCCGCAGGATGCGCAGTATTTCTTAGTGACGTTGTAGGAGTGCCGTCCGCAACGCGGGCATCTGATGTGGGTCTTTCCCTTGTTGTGTTTGCCCATCGACGGCGTGCCTTTCATGGCACCGGCGAGATGAAGAGCACGTTCTCTCCCCTCACAACTATGGTCCCGCGTTTATACACATTGCCGTCGATGATCTCCTCGGCGTCGTCAAGTAGCAGGTTGACGTGTTGATCAAATGCGCGGAGGACGCCCCTGATCTCGTGGCTGTCTCTAAGTTTGACAAGCACTTGCCTGCCAATTGAGTCCTGCAAAGTGGCCCCGAGTGTGGCGAAGCATTTGCTGACATCGGAAGCCATAGCCCACTACTGGGAGCTGTATATAA
>JAVVGH010000032.1:0-8565 GCA_032249215.1 Pyrobaculum sp. | reverse complement strand
CTTTCATCTCCTCAGACCTCGCCCTCAGTACGGCTCTGGTCACCACCTCCTCAAGCCTCTGCCAATCCAGCTCCATGCCCACAACTCCACAGCGCGGGCTACATATATGCTTTTCGTTACCGCCTCCCGAGGCGCGACAGGAGGAGCCCGCAGACGAGGAGCGTGGGCGGAAGCACCGCGGCCCCGAGGAAGACGGCGAACTTGTCGAACTGACCAGCGGAGGCTAGGCGTTGCGTCTCTAGGAGGACGGGCGCCGTGGGGAGCGCCACGATTAAAAGCGCCACGGGGAACCTCAGCAGTTCCCTGGAGAAGACGTACCAAGCAACAACCAGCAGGGCGGCGGAGGCCAAAGCCAAGAAGAGCTGGGCCGCGGCGAGGCTCGCCACGCCCACACCCGCGGGCCCCCAGAGAGGGATGTAGAAGTCTCTGGTGTAGACGGTGATGGGTCCTCCGTACTGCACGACCTCCTCGGCTATGGGGCGTACGTCGCCGTATACAACTACGCCGCCTGGTACGCCGCCCACCGGCTGGTGGCTGTAGCCGCGGCTCTCCAGCAGTCTGCCGAGCTCGCGGTATGCGTCTGGGCCGAAGACATCCCAGATGACAGACACGGCGTAGGCGTCCCCCAGCCTTAGGGCGATGTCCCACACCTCAAGCCACCCGGCAACCACTAAGAGCGCCAGCATAAAGAGGAGAAGGCCGAAAGCTGCCTGCCTCAGCACATATAACACTCCGGCCCTGCTTATAAATTATTCGACGCGGCTGTCCACGGCGCATCGCGCGCAGAGGGCGGCTTAAAGCTGTTAAATATGGGGGCTTGGGAGGTGTGTTTCTGGTCTTGGTGCTTGAGGGGTCTGGCTACCACCTAGATACTTTGTTGAAGTGGGTGAGGGAGGTTTGGGAGTTTCTGTGGGAGGTGGGGGTGAGGGCTGTGGTGGAGGTGCCGGGGGGCGAGCCTCCTAGAGTGTGGCTGTGTGGGCGGCTTGTCTACGAGGGGCTTCCCGACGGCGAGTGGGCGCTTCTGGAGGTCGTGTCCTCCGCGGCGCGGCGGTGCCTGGTCTCCGGCAGTGCATACACGGCGATCGGCACGGAGAGCCACAGCGCCGTGACGACCAGTAGCGACGAGAGGCCCATGGCTGGGTAGAGCATGGGGCCTAGTATCATGCCCAGCCTCGCCACCGAGCCGGCGGAGCCCGTGGCGACCCCCCTCACGTGGTCTGGGAAGAGCTCTGGGGTGTAGGCGTAGACCACGCCCCAGGCGCCGAGGTTGAAGAAGTTCAGCGCCAGGGCGGCGAGGTACAGCTGGGCTGGCCCCTGGCTGTAGGCGAAGGCGAGGGCCGAGAGGGCAGACGCGGCGAAGAAGACGGCGGCGACGGGCCTTCTGCCGACGCGCTCCACGAGAAGAGCCGCGGCGAAGTAGCCCGGTAGCTGGGCCAGCGTGGTGACCAGCATAAACTCGTAGGACTGGAGCACGGTGAGCCCCCGCTCCCGCACCAAGATGGTTGGTAGCCAGAGGAAGATGCCGTAGTAGCCGAAGGCCAGGACGAACCAGATGTACCACGTCGGGGCGAGCCGCCTGAAGTAGGCGTATATGCTCAGCGCCGCCCTCCTCTGCGGCTTGTGCTCCGGCAGGGTGCCCCTGATAACTGCGGCGTAGAGGGCCGTGGCGGCCAGTAGCAACATGGCGTTTCTCCAGCCGAGGGCCGGGAAGAGGAAATAGGCGACGGCGGCCGCCGCCAAGGCGCCCAGAGACCAGAAGCTCTCTAGAAGCACCACGTTTCTCCCCCTCCTCTCCGGCGGCGACAGCTCCGAGACGTAAGACGCCACCACTGGCAGCTCTCCCCCAAGGCCAAGCCCGGCGATGAACCGCACGGCGGCGAGCTCCAGGTGGCTCTGCACAAAGGCTGTGGCGCCGGTGGCGAGGCTGTAGAGGAGCAGAGTAGTCATAAACACAGCCCTCCGCCCCGCCACGTCTGAAAGCCTTCCGAAGAGCGAGGCGCCAATCAACATGCCGAGGTTGTTGGCCAGTATCACCGCCGCACGCTCGGACACGCCCATCTTGAGCTCTGGCGCGGCGGCTAACAGCAGGTAGGAGAGGAGGAGGACGTCCATGGCGTCGAAAAGCCACCCGACGCCGGAGAGGATTATGAGCCTCCTCTCGGAGATCATGAGAGGGGGCTTGGCCCTTTTTAAAAGTGTATACAGGTCAAAACTTGTACCTATAAACGGCGCGGTGCCGGGGGATCCGGCAAATTTTTAAGTGTATACAGGTAAAGGAGGTGTGAAAGTCGCGGAGGTGGAGACGGACAGCTCCGTGTTGGCCGAGGCGTTGAGGCGCGTGGGGGTGGAGGTGCGGAGGGGCGCCGCCGTGGTGGCGGTGTATGGACGCGACCGCGACATCTTGAGGGCGCTGAGGACGGAGGATAGGCCCGTCTTGGGCGTCTCGCCGCCGGGGGTAGACGCCAAGCTGGCGGCGCTTGAGCTGAGGGAGCTGCCGCTTCTGCCGGAGCTGGAGTTCAAGGCTGTAGACGCCATGAGGCTGGTGGCCGAGAGCGGGGGGCAGCGGGTCGTGGCCATAAATGAGGTGGCTCTGCTCGCCGCGGAGCCCGCCGCAGTGGTACGGTATTCTCTCTACGTCAATGGAGAGTTTATTTTCAACGACATGGGAGACGGCTGTCTAGTGTCCACGCCGGTGGGCTCCACAGCCTATGCGCTTTCGGCGGGAGGCCCGGTGATACATACGTCTGCGCAAGTGGTGGAGGTGGTGCCTGTGAACTCCATGTTGAGGAGGCCGCCGCACGTCTTCCCAGCCGACGCCGAGGTGGAGCTAAGGGGAGCCAGGAGCAGGTCCGACATATTGCTAATTGGAGACGGCGCCGAGAGGGTCAAGTACCGCGACTCGGCGGTTGTGAGGCATGCGGGGACCGCCAAGTTGCTTATCCGGGTTCAGAGGGAGGGCCCGACGCCGCGGCTACCCCCAAGCGCTCTTCTGTTGCGGAAGATCCTGGAGGAGAGAGGGCCCTTGACGGCTTCGGAGATCGTGTCGCTGACGGGCCTCTCGCCGCGCACGGTGCGGCACGCCTTGGAGAGGCTGAGGTCGGCTGGGCTTGTCCGGTCTGTGGTGGACCCCACGGACCCCCGGCGGAGGGTCTATATGGCCTAGGCGGCCTCTGCGGCGGAGAACTTCCTGAGTAGGATGGGCGCCGCTACGCCGACGGCGATGGCGGCGATGGATGTGGCGAGGTCGCGGGCGTAGATCAGCGGGTCGAGCGACGGCGTCGATAAGGTGCTTATCATATACACCACGCCGAGTATCAAAGCAACCGCGCTCAGCACGTAGGCGACAGTTCTCATAGGCGGCTTTTCTCTCCGCTATTTAAAAGTTTCAAGGTTTATTAAGGAGGAACCGGAAGTACACAAGTGATTGTGTGTCAAGACGTTGGGAGGAGATATGGCAATTTCTGGGCGTTGCGGGGCGTTACGTTTGAGGTTGGGAGAAACATTGTGCTGGGGGTTCTGGGGCCCAACGGCGCCGGCAAGACGACGCTGGTGAGGATATTGACGACGGAGCTTATGCCCAGCGAGGGCAGGGCCCTCGTGGCTGGGTTCGACGTGGTGAAGGAGCCGGAGAAGGTGAGGAAGGTAATAGCGGCGGTGCCCCAAGAGAGCCGGCCTATAGACTTCCTGACGCCGTATGAATTCGTCCTCAGCTATCTGCTCCTGCGCGGCCTCTCGCTGAGGGAGGCCAGGCGGCGGACAAGGGAGGTTCTGCAGGTGTTCGGGCTTTGGGAGGTCCGAAACAGGGAGGTGGACGCCCTCTCGGGCGGCATGAAGAGGAGGGTTCTCGTCGCCGCGGTGTTTGCCGCAGACGCCGAGGTGGTGTTTCTCGACGAGCCCACCACGGGCCTAGACGTCTACTCCAGGAGGCTTGTGTGGAACGCCGTGTCTGAGCTCAAGAAGCGCGGGGCGACCGTGGTCTTGACCACCCACTACGTGGAGGAGGCTGCGGCGCTAAGCGACGTCGTCCTGGTCCTCAACAGGGGACGCGTGGTGGACTTCGCGCCGCCGGACAAGCTGGTGGAGAAGGTGCCTGGGAGATACGTGGTGGAGGTTTACGGAGCCGACGGCCGCGTGGCGGAGGGCGAGAGGGTTCTGGAGATCGGAGGCAGGAGGCTCTACTACGTGGAGAAGCCCCCCGAGGCTCTTTCGCTAGACGGCGCCAAGGTGGTGGTTAGGCCTAAGTCGCTGGAGGATTACGTGTTGCTTACGGTGGGGGCGATAGAGGAGGGTGAGGAGGGGTATGAAGACGATTAGAGACGCCTTGGTGATAGCTTGGATAAACGGCTGGATAGCGGCGACCCGCGGCTGGATTTGGGTAATCGGCGGCTCCGTCAGCCCCGTATCGTTCCTCGTCGTTTTGGCGATATACGGCGGAGCCGAGGGGCTGAAGTGGGGCCTAGTGGGGGGCTTCATCTGGACGATTGCTTCAAACGGCATTGGGCTAATCGGCGACGCCACCTACTACCGCCTCGGCATAAAGTACCAGAGCATGTTAGCCGCCGCCCCCGTCTCGCCGGCGGGCTACGCCCTGGGCCTGGCGCTTAGCGCCTTTGTCTTCGCCCTCCCCACGTTGGTGGTTTACCTCGTCGTCATGTGGTGGCTCGGGCTGTGGATGTTGACGCCTGCCTCTCTCTACGCCCTTACGGCGCTTTGGCTGGCCTCGGCGGGGATAGGATTCACGCTGGCCGGCTTAATTAAACACATGAGGTACGCCTGGGCCCTTCCGCAGATCCTCTCAGCGGTGTTCACAGTGGGGGCTCCCGTCTACTATCCAGCGACGCACCTACCAAGCCCCTACCTAGGCGTAGTCCTCCCCACAGGCGCCGCCGCGGTGATGATACACGACTCCACCGGCCTAATTCACTACGGCCCACACCTCACGTCAGCCGCCGCCGTCGCCCTAGCCCTCCAAAGCGCCCTCGGCCTCTACTTCTTATTCAAGCTGGCGAGGTGGAGGCAGCCCTAGATGTAGAGGGGCTGTACGCCGCCTGACTCCGCCACCACCTCGATCTCCACGCCTATGTAGTACGACTTGAGGACCACCTTCACGTAGGGCGGGTTCACTGCGGCCTTTACCCGCTCCATGAGGTCCACCGCTACCTCCTCGTGTAGCATCTCCCTCCCCCGGTAGCTGTCTACCATCCGTTTAAACTCCTCTATGGCCAGGGCGGCCCCCCGCGGGATGTACTCAAGGGTCACCTCAAAGGAGTCCACGGTCTTGCTGATGGGGCAGATAGACTCCCCCCGGGTCTTCAGCCGTATTAAAGACGGGTTTTTACTTAACTTAAGCATGTCTCTGGCTCCACAGATTTATTAAAGAGTATCATGTCGCCCTTTAGGGCGGGGTGCCAGTTCATCAAGGTTTTTATGGGTGGTGGGGACATGGAGAAGGTGAGGAGAGCTATTGCTGTGGAGATAGAAAACCCGCCGCCCGAGCTATACGCTGTGGAGATAGCGTACCGGCGGATCGTGGAGGAAGTCGCGGCATACGTCGCAGAGAGAGGGAAGCTGGAGAAGGAGAAGTACGGCGAGCTGTACCGCCGTTTCAGAAAGCAGTACCCCCTACCCGCCCAGCTAATCCAGCAGGCCATAAACCAAGGCGTAGAGACCGGCAAGTCTTTTCTGGAGCTGAGGAGAAACGGCCGCATCCACAAACCCCGCCCAGAGCTTCGGCGGGTCTCGATAAGATTCGCTAAAGACAGCTGGAGCTACAAGAAAACTATCAGCTCTACAGCTCCCGTTAAACTGGCGCTGTCTCTCCCAGGCGGGAGGAGGAAGGTCTGGATAAAGCCGCATAGGAGGTTCTGGCTGTATTGGTGGAAAGTTCTTAGTAAAGAGACTGAGCTTGCCTCCACGCTGATTCTGAAGCGGCGGAGGGGCAGATGGTATGCGATATTCATCTTCGACTTGGCGCCCAAGAGGGAGCCTCTGGCGGAGGTTGTCGCCTTTGACGTAAACGAAAACACGGTAGCAGTCGCCAAAGTGAGTCTGCTCTCGACGGTGGATGCCGTGGCGCGGTGGAATAGGCAGTACGTAGACCCCGCCGTCTACTCCATAAAGACAGACTTCGGCAGACTCGCGAAGAGATACGAGGCTGTCAGAAACGCAAAGCTGGAGGAGCTCAAGCGGAAATACCCATACGCCGGGAGAGACGAAAAAGAGAGAAGACAGAACGTTGCAGACACTAGGGAGTTTAGAAAATTCGTAAGGAGGCTTAGGGAGAGGAGGCGGAAGGAGGGCCGGGTAAGGCAAACCGCCCGCGAGATTACGAGGAGCCCAGCCGTAATCATAACGGAGGAGCTTGGTAAAAACCCACAAGAGGAAATGATCGGCGGTGAAGAGAAGAAGGTGAAGAAAAGAGAACTGAGACACCGCATTAAGCAGACGCCGTTTAAGAAGTTGCTTAAGTCAATAGAGGACAAGGCAACGGAGGGCGGCTCCGTGGTTTTCTACGTCTCGCCGTATCGCAACAGCAAAGTGTGTCCCATTCACTTCACGCTCTTGAGGGACAACGGCGGTTGGCACACTTTACACTGTCCCCGCGGCCACCCCGTAGATAGAGACGCGGCGGCGGTGTTAAACATGCTGTGGAAAATCACGCCAGAGGGCGTCGTGAAGGGCGTCTGGTGGGACTTGAAGGAGGTAGGGAAGAGACTGGGAAAGGGGATCGTGCAGAGGGAAGCTGTGAAGAAGGCGAATCCCATTGTTCCACAGCCCATTGTATACGCCGTCTGGGTATCGCTCAAGAGACTGAGGGCCAGCTCCCAGTGGCCCGCGGTGCTGGCCCGGGCCGCACCCATGACCCCCGCCCAAGGCGCCGATGAAGGCGGGACGAGGACACCTCCCCGCGGGGCACCCGCCCCCCGGGGAGGAGGTCAGTAAAGAGTTGCCGCCCAGCCGTGACCTGCCGCGTAGAACGTTGGCGGTCTGACCCCTACTACGGCGCCGTGGCGGCGGTGAAGGCGGGAAACGGCTACGTGGTGGGGGACATCAGCGGGTGGATCCGCGGCGCCTTTCAAAAATATGTAGAACTTCCACCTGGCATCTACAGGCTGGAAGAAGGCGATTGTGTAGTAGAGCCGCCGAGATACCCGTGGCATTTCCCCACGCCGTATATGGCCGCCGACTGGGGAGACGTGGTGGAGCTCCGGATATATGCGCCGGAGACCCCGGAGGTGTCGGGGGGAGAGGTGACGAAGCTGGCGGAGGTGGGGCCCTTCGCTGTGTACCTCGGGACGACGCGTAGGAGGCGGTACGAGGTGAGGTGTTGCGGCAAGACTAGACGGTTCCGGTCTCCTCCGGCCGCCTCGTCGCCGCCGGTGACGGCCATGTACGAGGTCTTGCCGGACCGCGCCGCGGATCGCCTCGGCTGCATCGACCTGCGGCGGCACTTCTGCGGCGGCACGTTAAAAGACGTGGCGGCGCTCGCCGCGGGCGCCCTCGACTTTTCAGACGGCCTCTATCTACACCCCATATATCCCGCCATGAGTTACCATCGATACGATGTGGTGAACCATATGGACGTAGACGAGAGGCTGGGGGGCTGGACGGCCTTCGTCGCGTTGCGAGACGCGTTGAGGAGAGCCGGCATGAGGCTTGTGTTAGACGTGGTGTTGTACCACGTGGGGCTTCGGAACCCGTTGTTTCCGGAGGGCCCCTTCATCTTAAAGAGTCCAGAGCTGGCGCGTCTAGTCAAAGAGGCGGCTCTCAGACTGCCGCGGGACGTCTTTAGGGAGTTGGCGAGGGGCGAGCCGCCCTACGAGACTTTTCTAAAGGTGTGGGCCATGCCGCGGCTTGACTACTCCAGGCCGGAGGCTGTGGAGTACGCCCGGCGCGTGGTGGAGTTTTGGGCCCCCCACGTAGATGGGTTTAGGCTGGACGTGGCCCACGGCGTGCCGCCGGGGGTCTGGACGGAGGTGTTGAAGCCGGCGTCGGGCCGGTACGTATTCGGCGAGCACATGGGGAACCCCGCACCTTTCTACAGCGCCGTGAGGGGCTTCACGGCGTATATGCTCTACGGCGCGTTGACCCAGCTTGGAGGAGACGCGGGGAAGCTCGCGGAGGCGGTGAACAGATACATAGCCCTGACCCCGCCCACCTCTCTGCCCCACATGAACACCTTTTTGGAGAACCACGACCTAGACAGGGCGAAAACAGTCTTCGGCGGGGCTCTGGAGATGGGCTACGCCCTTATTTACTCGCTTCCAGGCGTGCCCTCGGTGTACGCCGGCGGTGAATGCGCCGAGGAGGGGAAGGCGGCGGACCACACAAACAGAAGGCCCTACAAGCCGTGTCCCGACTCGCCGGTTAGACAGCTCCTGACGCGGCTGTACAAGACGAGGAGGGACCTGCGGCTAAACACAGGCCCCGCCTGGGCCGAGGCAAAAGACTCCTCACTTGTGATACACGTGGCAGGCGCCCAGATAGCTATAGAGAACAAGCGGGCGGTGTTTAGTAATACCTACCAAAGCCTTGAACTGCCATATAAATAGACCCGAATACACT
>JAVVGH010000031.1:0-8571 GCA_032249215.1 Pyrobaculum sp. | reverse complement strand
ATGAGGGCCTTCGAGAGGAGCTACTCCCTCCTGCTGGGTAGATCCGGCAGGAGGCTTGCTGTGTACGCCACCACGTTGCTGATGGTCCTCGCGTTGGTGAAGACCTTGACGTATCCAACCGCCGTGTTGTACTACCTGGCGTTTGGGGGGCTTCTCTTCGCTACGTTGTTTGTGGTGGATCGGAGGGTGGTTAACCCCCGTAGGTCTTACTACGTGGCGGTGGTGTCCGCTCTGGTTATCGCCTTCTTTGACGTGGCGTTTCAGAAGCCGCCTCTCACCTTTGCGCTGGTCGGCGCCTTGACAACTGCCTTGGTGGCCATGGCGCTTAGGTGCAGAGGCTTCGCCTACCTATTGCCCATACTCCTGTCAGCCGCTACATATTACGTCCTCGGGCAACCGCATCTGGCGCTACTTTCTGTTCTGTATGCGGTGGTTATGTACGGCCTCAAGCCGGCTATAAACAAAATGGCGGGGGGCCTAGACGCCATGTGCATGTTCTCCAGTTTTCTATATGCCGTATTTGCGGAAGACGACGTGATTGAGGACGCGTTTAGGGAGCTGGGCAAGGCGGAGAGGGTGCCGCTACACGTGTATGTAGTGGGCGGGCGCCACGTGGTGGTGGTTTCAGACTTCCACCCAGGCCCCTTTAGACACATAGGCGGGGGTCAGCTGGTGGATCTGCTTAACCGGGAGGTGGAGGCCTTGGGCTTCCGCTTCACCTTCCTCCATGGGGTCGGAAGCCACGAACGTGACCCCGTCGATAGGGGGTCTGTGTTGAAGATAGTGGAGGCTGTGAAGACGGCTGTGTTGTCTGCGCTAGACGGGAAGCCGCCTGCCGGCGTCCAGCCCCGGGAGGCGGCCCTGGGCGACGTCAAGATTGCGGGGTTCAGCCTCGGCGCGGCGCCGCATCTCGCCGTGGTCAGCAGGTTGCGCTCGGCGTCGGACGACATCCCGACGTGGGTCGCCAGGAGGGTAGATGCAGGGGCCTACATACTTGTGGATGCTCAGAACAAGTTCGACGGGCCTGTGCGCTGGGGCGAGGAGGACGTGAAGGCGCTTTCGGAGGGGGTGGCGGCTCTACACGAGGCGCCTCTGTGCAGGTCCTTCTCCGTGGGCGTGGGGAAGGTAGACGCCGGACACCTGGACCCGTTGGGGTTTGAGATAGGTCCGGCGGGCATCTCCGCCGTTGTTAACGAATGCGACGGCGTGAGGGGGTTGCTGGTGGTGTTTGACGGCAACAACCTAGACGCCGGGCTCTACGAGAAGGTAGTGAGCCGATACAAGGGGAGGGGGTTCCGCGTGGTGGAGGTGGCGACCACCGACACCCACAGAGCCACAGGCGTGGGGCTCGGCCGGGGCTACAGAATCGTGGGGGAGCGGATAGACCACGGCCGCATATTGGAAGCCGTTGACAGGGCCGTGGCGGAGGCCGAGAAAACGCTCGGCGCGCATCCCGTCTCCTACCGGCGGATGGAGGTAGATGCCGTGGTGCTGGGGGAGGAGGGGTTCCAGAGGATCCAGCACGCCGTGCGGATGTACAAGAAGATGGGGGGCCTCATAGCGGTTGCGGTGTTTCTGGCGCCTGTTTTGCTGGTTCTGCTTTTTGCATAAGGTTTATATATTAATACCGCTGGGCGGTTATGTCTCATAAATCCCCAACTTCGGAGGCGGTTCTGGAGTACCTCGAGTCCATGATAGAGCGGCTGGAGCAGTGGGTGAAGGAACAGGAGAGGCAGATAAGGGAGCTTGAGACGCATGGAGACGCCATGAAAGTCGCCGACCGGCTGGAGCTCCTCTACTCGGCCCAAGCCATGCTGGGCTACATAGCGAGGGTGTTGAAGGACTTCGAGTCGTGGCTCAGCAACCCTGTGGTGACATCGGTGATGCCCGAAGACATGCTTAGGCGCCTTGAGACCATGTTGCGGGAGGTCGCCATTAAGTTCATCCAGGTGGACGTAGCGCACACCTCTGAGTATAGAGACCTCCTAACTAAGTTCGCCAAGGAGGGCAAGGTGCCCAGCGTCTTGATGCTGTACATCCAGCAGAAGCCCCAGTTGCCCCCGAGGAGGAGAGGCGAAGAGGGCGAGACTCCCCGTTTCTTCTAAGGCGGCTTGTATATATCTAGGCGCACCTTGTAGACCCCCGGGGCGTAGTCCCTCACCACCCTCCTGTCTACGATTTGGCAGTCTGGACACAGCTTTTTCGCCACTTCCTCAGCATCTCTAAAGGGGTCCTCCTCCCGCCCCAGGTGGTAGAAGTGAACCACGCCGCCCCCCTCTAGGCAGTCAAAAGCCAGGGGGAGGTATCTGTAGGCGCCCAGCGGCAGGGTCATCAACACTCTATCGAATTTTTTCCTGAGAAGCGGAGCCACCGCAGCGACGTCTCCGTGTACAGCCACGGCGTTTCTTATCTTGTTTAGCTTGAAGTTCTCAACCATGTATTTGAAGCCCCAGGGGTTGAGCTCCACCGCCACTATTATCCTAGGCTTCGCCAGCTTTGCCATAGCGACCGCGTAGGGAGCTACGCCGGCGAAGAGGTACAGCACCCTCTCGCCCTCCCCCACCCTGCTGGCGACGTCTAGCCTGTCTGTCTGGTCCCGGGAGGAGAAGTACACCTTAGTTGGATCTACCTTGATGAGGTAGCCGTGTTCCTTGTGGAGAACCTCGGTGGGCCCCTCTATCAAGACCTCGAAGTTGTAAAGCCTGTAGTCGCCGCTACGCGCGCCCAGCCTCCTCAGCACCGCCTTGACATGTTTATTCATGGCCGCGATCGCCCTCGCGATCTCGTGTTTATACGGCTCCAGCTCCGCCGGAATCTCCACAATGGCAACCGCGCCAGCTCTAGACCCCACTATCTCAAACGAGGAAGGCACCTTCTCCACCAGCCCCGGCGGTACCACCCCCTCAAGACGGCGCTTAAGCGCCACTGGAGGTGGTGATCGCATTTATAAAAATCTGCCCCTGACCCACTCCTCACGGCTCGGCTTGGTAAGTTCTCGTCATCGTGTGGCGTTTGTTGCTGAGGTTAAAATTATTGCCACCATTAAAAATATATATTTCATGCCCTCTCTTTTCCGTGTCTTCGAAGAAGAAGAAACCGGATGCTGAGGTGGCCCAAGCTACTGTGGAGGTGAACCCCGAGCTAGACGTAGAGGAGCTTGAGGGCATAGGCAGGGTCACGGGGGCGAAGCTGAAGGAGAAGGGGTACTACACCGTACGCGACGTCGCCTTCGCCTCGGCGAAGGAGCTGGCGGAGATCATCGGCAACGAGGAGCGTGCGGCGCAGATCATAGAGGCGGCGAGGAAGATGCTGGGGCTCCACTCCTTCATATCCGCGCTGGAGGTGTACGAGAGGAGGAAGAAGATCAGGCGCATCTCAACCGGCGTGAGGGCCCTGGACGAGTTGCTGGGCGGCGGCATAGAGACCAGGGCCGTGACGGAGATAGCCGGCGAGTTCGGCTCCGGCAAGACCCAGCTGTGTCACCAACTCGCCGTGATGGTGCAACTCCCCGAGGAGCGGGGCGGGCTGGAGGCGAAGGCCATATACATAGATACAGAAAACACCTTCAGGCCGGAGCGCATTATGCAGATAGCCAGGGCGAGGGGCCTCGACCCGGATCAATCCCTTCACAACATATTCTACGCCAGGGCTTACAGCTCGGACCACCAGATGATTCTGGTGGAGCAGGCTAAGCAGATAATTAAACAACACAACGTGGCGTTGCTAGTCGTGGACTCCGTGATTGCCCACTTCCGCTCTGAGTTCCCCGGACGGGAGAACCTGGCGGAGAGGCAACAGAAGCTGAATAAACACGTGGCGGATCTCCTGAGGCTCGCCGACGCGTATGACGTCGCCGTCGTCATCACGAACCAAGTGATGGCGCAACCGGACGTCTTCTTTGGCAACCCGCTGAGGCCGGCTGGCGGCAACATCCTCGCCCACGGCGCCACCTACCGCGTATGGCTACGCAAAAGCAAGGAGAACATCCGCATCGCCAAGATCTTCGACTCGCCGTATCACCCCGAGGGCGAGGTCTCGTTCAGGATCACAGAGGAGGGGGTCGTCGATTAGCGGAGCATCAACATCAGCCAGTTGTATATCGGCAAGTACTTGAAGTTCGCAGTGGCGAAGTCCCAGAAGGACCTGTATTTTTCATACAGCGGGTGCGACGACAGCTGAGCAACCAGCCTCAGCGCCTCGGATGAGAGACCAGCCACGGCGAGACTCGCGGAGACATCCACCGCGAAGGTCCTGACGACGGTGTAGATCAACGTCTCGCCCTCCACCACCCCCACGCGCGCCCTATCCAGGAGGAGGCTCGGATCCACCTTGGCCACTAGGGCGTCTGCCAGGCGGTTCAGCAGAGCCAGAGACAGCTCATACGCGAGCTCGTCTTGCTTAACCTCGGGCGGGATCGCCCAGACCTCCATTAGCTGGGGGTCCGTCAGGGCGTGTGCCACGGCCACCTCCCGCAACAACTTATATCTGTCCAGCGGTAGCGATACCTTAAGGGTATGGACGTCGCCAACCTCAAACCTCGTCTCATCTCCGCCAACGACGACGAGGTCTATCGGCGGAGGGCCCAGCGACTCCACGAGCTCCCTCACCCTACGCAACGTCTCTTCGTCGGTTTCGCCCAGCACCACGAGCTCCATGGGCACGCCTCTTTTAAAGCTTAAAAATGGATAGCCAAGACAATAGTATGCCGGCCCCGCGGTTTGACGTGATTCTGACCGCCGACAGATCCATGATGTCTAACTACCACCGCAAGGAGTTTCTGGGGTTCGGCACGACGGGACCTATCTTTGTAGAGCTCCCCTTCGGCCTCTCGGAGAGGTTTCACTCTTTTCTTTTCGCCCCTAAGCTCAAGACAGACAGATGGGGCAGGCCTGTGGAGGCTCCCTACGGCATGAGGAAGATCGAGGCTAAGCTACTCGACGCGGGCATAAACGCCGCCGTGATAGACCCAGACCACGTGCACAAATACATCCCGCACGCCAAGGTGCTCATGTTAAGCCACCATGACTACTTCGGCCTCAACCCGCCGAGTAGCACCTGGGGCGTGATAGTCGGCAAGGAGCCCATGAACGCCCTATTCTTCCGGCGCTTCATGGAACGTGTAGCCCCCCTAGTCAGAGACGCCAAGGCCAAAAACGGGCTGAAGGTCATAGTTGGGGGTCCCGCGGCGTGGCAGTGGCTCTACTTCCCCGAGCTGGTGGAGAGGTGGGGCATAGACACCGTATTCGACGGAGAGGGAGAGAAACTCATTGTCGACATCGTGAGACGCGCTCTAGACGGCGAGCCGCTCCCGAGATATGTCTACGTCGGCGTGCAGGATGCGCCTAGTCTCGAGGAGATATCCACGATAAGGTACCCCAGCATCAACGGGCTTGTGGAGATAGGGAGGGGATGCCCACGCGGTTGCGCCTTCTGTTCCGTCACTTTGAGGGCTATGAGGTGGTACCCGCTGGAGAAGATTGAGCAGGAGCTCAGGGTAAACGCCGAGGCGGGCATAGTCGATGGGCTGTTGCATGCAGACGAGGTGCCGCTCTACGGCTCCACCGGCGTGGAGCCCAACCCGGAGAAGCTGATCGCGCTCCACAAACTCGCAAAGCGGTATTACAGGAAGATAAGCTGGAGCCACACCACTCTTGTGGCCGTGTACCACGGCGAGAGGAAGATGGGGAAGCTCTTCACCAAGCTGTCGGAGATAATACTAGACGAGCACCAGGTCTGGTGGGGGGCCCAGATAGGCCTCGAGACCGGTTCCGTGCGCCTCGCCCGCAAGATAATGCCCGGCAAGGCCGCCCCCTACAAGATTGAGCAGTGGCACGACATAGTAGTCGAAGCCGCGGCAATTATGCACGAGATCCGCCTGATTCCCGCTATTACAATCATCGTAGGCCTCCCCGACGAACAGCCGGAGGACGTGGTGGAGACAATTGAGCTGATCGAGAGGCTCAGGCCCCACAGGAGCTTGATCGTGCCGCTGTTTTACGTGCCCATGAGCCACGTGAGGAGCGAGAAGGCGGGCTGGCTGGACAAGGTAAACCTCTACCCTGAGCACGTAGATTTGTTGAAGGTCGTGGCTAGGCACTCCATATACTGGGCTAAGGACATAGTAAACAAGTTCTACTTCAAGGGGCCGCAGTATGCGCTGGTGAAGCTACTAGTGAACTACTTCATCGGCTACGTAGAGAAGCGGCTAAACAAGATAGAGGAGGATGTGGAGCGTTACAAAGAGACGCTTCGGCAAGCTAGGGCCGCCGCGAGGAAGGAGGTCCTCACCTTCGCCTCCTAACCCGTCAACCTCTTCTTGATCTCGCTCCTCAGGTCCACCTCAACACCCACCTTTGCGAGCCCCAGCACCTTCGCCAGGAGGCAGACAAGGCCGCACTGCCTGCAACAACTCAGCGCCACCTCTTCTCCGCATTCCACCTCGCCCCCGCCGCAGATAAGGCTGTCTATGTATCCCCACGCCTTTTCTAGCAGCGGCGCCCGCGCCGTCTTTTTCTCAAACGCCACGGAGTTCGCAATGCCGTATACGTCAGAAATGTACAACACGGACTTTATCTTCAGCCTAGACGCGAGCGACGTCATACACGGCAGAGACCTCGGCTCAAGCGCGCCGCCGCAGAGCTCCACGACTTTTCTAAACTCCTCCAGAGCCGCATCATCCGCCTCCACATACGCCAGAAGGCCACTTCTCCAGTCTATCAACGCCGCGCCTCGGTGCACGGCTCTAGAAGAAAGCCTATATAAATAGTAGATCAGCCGGCCCCTTCTTTCACGACAGAACGTCTACGCTTTACACACGGCGCATAAGCCTTCAGAGAACGAGACGCGATGAGCCAGAGGGCCGACGCGGTGGTGCCGCGTGGACAATCTTTATAGATAGGTTTCTTTCAAGAGGCCATGACAACGGAGCTGTGCTTCGCCTGTACAGATCAAGGCTACGCGAGGCCCGTCACGACTGTTAAGTGCACGGTCTGCAGGAAGGAGGCGAGCTGGAGAGATGTGGTGTCGCACTACATGGAGCACGGCAAGAAGAGCGGCAACGACGTGGTGTGTCCCATCTGCAACACTAAGGTCAAGAGCCAGGAATACAGACGCCACGTGAGGATGCATTTCGTGGCTAGGAGAGATACGTCCTATATATGCAGCGTCTGCGGCAGAGGCTTCATAACGCTGAGGTCGCTGCTCGTCCACATAATGAAGACACACGAGTAATGGATCTTGTCCAGTTTTTTCTTCTCATCTGGCCTCCCTACGTCGCCAACGGCTCCGCGGTTTTTGCAGGGCGGCTGAGGCGGCGCCACCCCCTCGACTTCGGCCGGCGCTTCAGAGACGGGAGGCGGATCTTCGGCGACGGCAAGACCTTCGAGGGGCTCGCCATAGGGATTGCCGCGGGGACGTTGCTGGGCTACGCCCCCAACCTGATACGCCCATACCTATCGCTGTTGGACGCGTTTATGTTGTCTCTCGCCGCGGTTCTTGGCGATCTTGCTGGCGCCTTTATTAAACGCCGTCTCTGCATGCCTAGGGGGTACCCGGCGTTTCCTCTCGACCAACTAGACTTCATACTCGCAGCCCTCCTAGTCTTCAGCCTCTACAAAGATATCCCCCCCGAATACGTAGCCCTGGCGGCTGTGCTGACCCCCATCATACACCGCGGCACGAACTACGCCGCGTATCTCCTAGGCCTCAAGAAGGAGCCGTGGTAAGTTTTTAAAAAGCTCCTATCTGCTTCTTATGCACATCGTTGTCGGCGACCGGTCTACAGTGGCGCTTTTCAAGCTGATGGGGTTCGAAGGGAAGACCATAGAGGACCCCTCGGAGGCGTTGGAGTACCTCAGGAAAAACCTCGAGACATACGATGTGATTTTCGTGACGTCTAAAATCGCCAAGGCCATCAGGAAGGACCTAGACGAAATTAGGATAAGGAACCCGCGGAAGCTGGTTGTAGAGGTGCCCAGCGTCGAGGAGGGCATGGAGCGCGAAGTCAACTACCTACAGATCGTCAGACAGGTCCTAGGCGGGTAGCCCAAGCTGTAACGCGGATAATTTATAAAGACCGCCAATAGACGGCAATATGTCACTTTTCGAAGACCTAATTAATTCGAAGATCAGAGAACTTGAGGAACTTAGGCAAAACCTCCCTGTAGACATCGAGAGCAAGATCAGGCGGGAGGTAGACGCCGCCCTCAGCAAGTTCTCGGCGCAGATAACCAATGTCGAGAGCGAGGTGACGCTTGAGAAGGAGCGTATACTCTACGACGCAGTTGTGGAGTCGCGGAGGAAGATAGCCGAGACGTATGAACAGCTTCTAAAGGATTTGATAGAGGCTGTATACAACGAGGTGGACAAGGCGAGGGGGACTGAGAGATACATAAAATTCCTGACATCGCTTATAGAAAACGCCGTTAACTATGTACAGAGCAGAGATGTAGTTATATACACATCTCCAAAAGACAGGGGTGTTGTAGAGACCGTAGCCAGGTCCCTCGGGCTCACCGGCATGGTGGCTGAAAAGGACATACGCGGCGGGGTAATCGTCGCCGCAAGAGACGG
>JAVVGH010000030.1:0-8870 GCA_032249215.1 Pyrobaculum sp. | reverse complement strand
ACGCCCAACGGCCCCGTATATTTCTCGGTCCCCTCCAGAGACGCCTATGTGATTAACATAGACATAGCCACCGCCATGTTTATTTCGGCGCTGGCGCCGATTCTCATAGCTAAAGAAGTGTTGGGAAGAGATATAACACATAATAAGTAGCCGGACATGAATCTTAGGCTTATTCTGCTTTTGGGACTCGTCTCCTTTTTCGCCGACTGGCTCTACGAGAGCATGCGCGCGGTGGCGCCGCAGTACCTCCAACAATTGGGCGCCACTGCGGCTTTTGTCGGTTTTGTTTTCGGCCTGGGAGACGCCTTGGGGTACGCGGCCAGATTCGTGACGGGGCCGCTGGCCGACAGAAGAGGCGGCTACTGGCTTGAGACCTTCCTAGGCTACGGCCTCCAGCTCGCCGCAATAGCCGGCCTTCTATTTACGCGTGATCTGTGGCAAGTCGCCGCTTTGATATTTCTCGAAAGATTCAGCAAAGCCCTCCGCACGCCTGCTCGCGACGTGATCATCTCTTCGGCGGGGGGCGAGGAGGCTAAGGGAAGGGCATTTGGCATACACGCCGCGTTAGACCAGCTCGGGGCGGTGACGGGCGTCGTGATGGCCACCGCAATGCTGTACAGTAGCTACGAGCCCCAAGCCGTCTTCCGGGCCTCGCTGTTTCCGGGCCTCGCCGCTCTATTGACGCTCTACCTAGCCTACAGAGTAGCCGGCATAAAGCCGGAGAGGAGAAGAGCCACAACTATTGCACTTACAGAAGACGTGTTTCTGTTTGGCCTTGCACAGTTCTTCCTAGGCCTGTCCACCGTTCACATATCGCTTTCTATGTACAGATTCGGAGAGGTTGCTTGGATGGGGTCCCTCCTGTACCTAGTGGCCATGATAACCGAGGTGCTCGCTTCACCGGCCCTCGGCTACTTCGCCGATAAAAGCAACAGGTCAGTCCTCATAGCGCCTTTCTTCTCCGTGCTCTTGGCGTTTGTGTACCTCGCCGGGGCTGTCCACCCGGCTTTGTTGTTTTTAGGAGCCGTGTTTTACTCAATCATCACGTCCTACACAGACGTCATCGCCAAGGCTCACGCGGCTAAGCTCGGCGGTGCTGCCTCCCTGGGGTTTGTAAACGCCATGTGGGGATTTGGCACCCTTTTAGGCGCAGTGCTTTACGGATACCTCACAGACCTCCACGCCTATGACCTAATCGTGGCGTCCGCCGCCGCCTCTGCCCTCGCATCGCTTGTGATCATATGGAGACAGATAGGATCTTAGAGCTCTACAAGAGGTTGGCCCCCATCTACGAGGAGATCTACGGCGAGGAACAGCGGAGGAAGTACTGGCTCATCTCGTCGCAGGTGGGGGAGAAGGTTGCCGATGCAGGTTGCGGCGTCGGCCTAGTCTTTGAGGTAGTCAGCGCCTACGTGGTCTGTCTGGACATCTCGCTGGATATGCTCGCGCAGGCGAAGGCGAGACGCGGCGAACTCGGCGAGGTGGTGGTCGCCGACTTCTGGCGCCCGCCTTTTAGGGAGAGGTCCTTCGACACCGTGCTGTTTCTCTCTTCCGTAGAGCCCGAGCTCTACGAAAAGGCGTATGAGACTTGGCGCGAGGTGGCGAGGAGGGCGGTGTTTGAGCTCAGGGGCGGGTGGCGTATTTTTGAGCAACGTAACTGAGATAAGTATACTGCCAGCCTACTGTATAGATACGTGAACAAAACAAATATATTAATCCACCCCACAGGTGCCGTATGTCTTATCAGGAGCAGTACAGCTACGACTACCAGGACTATTACCAGATCTACGACAACAGAGCCTCCACCGGGATCTGGTACTTGGACCAGCTTCTTCAGGGGGGTTTCCGCAAGGGGGAGATATACCTAGTGGCGGGGGAGGCTGGGCAGGGCAAGACCATATTCAGCCTCCAGTTTCTGAAGACGGGGGCTGAGCTATACGACGAGCCGGGGCTCTACATCACAATCGACGAGCCGTCGGAGGACGTGAAGCGTGGCGTGAGGGAGTCGCTGGGGTGGGACCTAGACGCGCTGGAGACCCAGAACAAGCTGATATTTGTCGACTTGAGGACCCACTTCAGGACCTACGCGAAGGAGGAGAAAGTGTCTGCTGATCCCAGAGACATCGCTAAGATAATACTAGAATACGTCAAGAAGTTTGGGGTGAAGAGGCTGGTGATAGACCCCATAGCCCCCCTCATCATCACCTCCCACACCGACGTCTTGTGGGTTAGGGAGTACATGAGAGAGCTGGTGTTCCAAGTGCGGAAGATAAAAGACATAACTACGCTCATGACGTCGGAGATCCCCACCGGGGAGAACAAGATCAGCCGCTTCGGCGTCGAGGAGTACCTAGCCAGCGGCGTGATTAAGCTGGAGCTCATGGAGTACAGAGGCTTCGTCTTCAGGGTGATGTTCCTCCGCAAGATGAGGTGGACCGCGGTGCGTCCCCAGAAGCTCGTGTTTGAGATCTACCCACACTACGGCATCTACATACTAGACAGGCTCGAGAACTTCATGAAACAAGTCGACGTGTGGTACGCCACTCTGGGCCAGCAGCCGCAAGCCCCTCCTGCTACATAAACTATTAAAACCGGCATCCCGATCCATACGTGAAGGCCCTCACCGAGGTATTCAGCAAGCTCATAGAGAAGATAAGAGGGGTGGAATACATAGACGACGCCACGTTGCAAGAGCTCTCCAGGGAAATCCAGAGGACTCTGCTCAAGGCAGATGTGCCGCTGGATTTGGTAAAGACCTTCACCGAAAACGCGGTAAGGAGGATCCGGGAGGAGAAGCCTCCCGCCGGCATACCGCCCAGGGAATACCTCATCTACATCCTCTACGACGAGCTGGTGAAGCTCCTCGGCGGCGAGCAACCCGCCGAATTCAAACCCACCAAGAAGCCTCACGTGATCCTCCTGCTCGGCGTAGAGGGTAGCGGCAAAACCACCACGGCCGCGAAGCTGGCGAAGTATCTGACAAAGCGCGGCTACAAGGTGGGCCTCGTCGAGACAGACACCATAAGACCCGCCGCCTTCGACCAGCTGAGGCAACTCGCCGAGAAAATAGGCGTGCCGTTTTACGGCGAAAGAGACGGCAGAGACGCGGTGGAGATCGCAAAGAGGGGCGTCCAGAACTTCAAAAACCTAGACGTAGTCATCGTCGACACGGCCGGGCGCCACAGAAACGAGGAGGCGCTACTCCAGGAGGTAAAGGCCATACACGACGCCGTTAAGCCAGACGAGGTCATGCTGGTGATAGACGCCACAGTGGGCAAGCTAGCCGCGGCGCAGGCAGAGGCCTTCATGAAATATCTGCCGATACACTCCGTCGTAATAACCAAGATGGACAGCACGGCGAGGGGCGGAGGGGCCCTTGCCGCCGTTGCTAAGACGGGCGCCAGGGTAAAGCTCATAGGAGTCGGCGAAGACGTGGACGAGCTCGAGCTCTTTAACCCCAAGAAGTTCGTCGCGAGGGTTCTCGGCATGGGCGACCTAGACGCGCTGGTGGAGAAGATCAAGGCGGTGTTTGAGGAAGAGGAGGTCCTACAGGAGATAGAGTCTGGGAAGCTCGACCTCCTCACCTTCAAGAAGCAGATCGACGGCCTCCTGAAACTCGGCCCCCTCAGCAAGGTCTTCCAGCTACTACCGGGCGGGATGGCGGCAAAGATCTCAGAGGAGCAGATCGAACTATCCCAAAAGAACCTAAAGAAGTGGAAGGCCATACTCAGCTCCATGACTACGGAGGAGCTGAAAAACCCCGAGATACTCAACGCCTCGAGGATACGCAGAATCGCCCTGGGGGCCGGCGTATCTCCTAAAGACGTGAAGGAGATGCTGACCGTCTACGAGAACCTCAAGAAGATGTCTAAGACGTTGAAGAGACAGTTGAGAATGCGCATGCCTACAAGGTGAGGCGGTTCCTTATTCTCACGTCTCTGCGCAGATTCAACGAAGAGCCGCATATACACGCGAAGATCCTCGTCGCGGCGCTTCTGATATCCAACGGGGTAAGGGGAGACGCCGAGGCGGTTTTCTACCTAACCGACGTCGACAAGACGGTAAAGATACTGGGGGAGAGGGTAAAGCGGCTTTTCCCCGACGAGGACTCATCCATCGGCTACCTGAAAAAGGCCCTATCCGGCGAGAGGTTGCCCGGCGTCGTTGCGAGGAAGGGCGCCCACGACTTGGTATCCGGCATCCTCATAGGCCCCACGGGCAAGGGGAGGTGCGTCCCCTTACCGCCGTTTACCTACGTGGTGAAGCTGGAGGAGTACGGCCTAGAGGCGGAGTGCGGGTTGGGCATCGGGCGCCTCCCCCCGCACCACCAGGTGGTTGTGGTGAACATAAACGCAGATAGACTGCTCTACGGCCGGCAACCACAGATATAAACAGTGGCGAGTAGCCGCCTGTGGATGTGCTGGAGAAGTCGTTGCAGATCTTAAGGGAGTACCCGCTCTGCGACTCATGCCTTGGAAGGCTCTACGCCCAGATGGGGTACGCCGTTGAGAACTGGGAGAGGGGAGCTGCCATAAAGACCTTACTGCACATGCAACTCGTCACCCAGTTTAGACAAGGGACAGACGTGAAAAACGACCTCGTAAGTTTAGCCAAGGTGCACAAGCCCACAAGGCGCTTTCTGCAAGGCATAGGGACTGAGGTGGAAGGCGTATCGTGTTACGTCTGCGGCGGACTGCTTACCGACGTCGAGAAACACGCCCGTGAGGCGGCGAAACACGTAGGCGACATCGACTTCGAAACCTTCGCTGTCGGGACAACTATACCATCTGACGTGTTGAAAAGAGAGGCCGAGGTTGTGTCTAAGTTCCTGATAACAACCGGCGAACCTATTAAGCACGAGATCAATAGGCGTATTGGAAAGGAGATGCTCAAGTTACTTACTGGTAAACGCGTGGATAAGCTCCGCCCAAACATAGTGGTAAGGATAGATCTCCTTACCGGTAAGGTTACCGTGGTAAGGAACCCCTTACTCGTTGAGGGCAAATACCTAAAGCTCAGCCGCCGAGTGGCGCAGACAAAGCGATTTGGCTCCGTAAAGACAACTCTCCTGGAGAAGCTTCAATATGTTGGGGATATCTTCGGCGGTTCGGAACACGTCATACACGTCTCCGGCAGAGAAGACAGCGACGTTAGGATGCTTGGACCAGGGAGGCCTCTTGTTGTGGAGGTCAAGCAACCTATCCGCTACCGCGGCCATGTGCCGCCTCTCGTCGATGATGAGGTAATTTTTACGCCTGTGGGCTTCACCACAAGGGAGGAGGTGAGGAGGCTCAAGGAAAAGGCTAAGGTAGACATCAAGCTTTACCGCGCCCTTGTCTATTCGGAGAGGCCGCTTGCCGCGGAGGACCTGGGTAAAATGGTTGAGCTTTCTGGAAAGATAATTATTCAGTACACACCCCGCAGGATAAAGAGGTTGCACCCGCGCAGAAAGCGGACGAGGATGGTGTATGAGCTTGCCTGGCGGCTGATCTCGGCTCATGTGTTTGAGCTCTTCGTCCGATGCCAAGGCGGGCTCTACGTCAAGGAGTTTATCCACGGCGACGGCGGCAGGACGAGCCCCAGCGTGGCTGAGGTTTTAAACAGCTACTTAGAAGTACTTGAGTTAGACGTGCTTTCAGTGGAATAGTTTTTAACCCACAAATCAAACCAAGCCGTGGAGAAGGCCCTCGTCGTAAACTTCGGAGGTCAATACGCCCACCTCATCACACGCCGAGTCCGCGAAAGGGGGATATACGCCGAGGTTGTTCAACCCGAAGACGTGGAGGCGGCGGCTGAGGCCCCCGATGTCAAGGCCATTATCCTATCGGGAGGCCCCAGTTCTGTATACCAAGAAGGCGCCCCCGACGTCTCGGACAAGATATTTCACCTGGGCAAGCCCATACTTGGAATATGCTACGGACACCAGCTCATTGCAAGGAAGCTTGGAGGCGTAGTGATGCGCGGCAAGGGGGAGTACGGCAGAACCTTGATGAGGTTGCTTAAGCGCGACCCGGTTTTCGACGGGTGGAACGCCGAGGAGATCGTATGGATGAGCCACGGAGACTACGTGAAAGAGCCCCCGCCGGGCTTCGTCGTGTTGGCAGTAAGCGAAAACGGATACATCGCCGCCATGCGGAAAGGGCATATATACGGAGTCCAGTTCCACCCAGAGGTTTCCCACACGGCAAAGGGCGGCCTCCTGCTGGAAAACTTCCTCAGAAAGGTGGCGCGCATCGCCTCCACCTGGAGGCCTGAGGAGCAGATACGCCGCTTAGTGGAGGACGTCCGCAGAAAAGCCGCCGGCGGCGACGTCATCGTTGGGGTAAGCGGCGGGATAGACAGCACGGTGACGGCACTCCTGGTGCACATGGCCGTGGGCGAGAGGGCCCACGCAATCTTCGTGGACCACGGGCTCTTCCGCGAAGGCGAGCCCCAGCAGGTGGTTTCGCTCCTCACGTCCCTCGGCGTGAAGGTCCAAGTGGTCGATGCGCGCGAGCGCTTCCTCAAGAGGCTGGAAGGCGTCTCAGACTGCGAGGAGAAAAGGAGGATTGTAGGGGAGATCTTCGCAGAGGTCTTCGCCGAAGCTGTGTCGAAGATACCCAATGCGAAATACCTGGCACAGGGCACCCTTTACCCAGATGTGGTGGAGAGCGGCGCGGTAAAGGGCGCGGACAGAATAAAAAGTCACCACAACGTGGGCGGTCTACCTCCCTGGTTTAAGCTGGAGCTCGTCGAGCCCCTCCGCGAGTTCTACAAAGACGAGGTAAGGAGGATAGCCAAGGCGCTTGGGTTGCCAGAGGAGGTGGTGCACCGCCACCCCTTCCCAGGCCCCGGACTCGCCGTGCGGATAATCGGGCCCTTTACTCGGGAAAAGCTAGAAATCGTGAGGAAAGCCACAAAAATCGTGGAGGAGGAGCTGGAAAGGGCAGGCCTTCTGAGAAAGGTGTGGCAAGCCTTCGCCACAGTAGGCGATGATAAATGGGTGGGGGTAAAGGGAGACAAACGCTCCGTCGGTTACATAGTGGCGGTAAGGATCGTAGAAAGCGAAGACGCCATGACTGCAGACTGGGCAAGACTTCCATACGACGTTTTGGAAAGAATCTCTGCAAGAATAACCTCGGAGATACCCCAAGTCACCATGGTCACCTACGCCATAACCACAAAACCCCCCTCCACCATAGAGCCCTGTTAAACACAGCGACGGTTGCATTTGGCCCACGAGGAGTTGAGATATGCGGTCGGCCCTACCGGCTCCGCCTTCAGCCCACGCCCGTGACTCGGGCGCGTCTGGCGGGCGGGGAACCGGGGGTTCAGATAATGTTTTAACCGGGGTTTATAAGAGTTATCATGTATCTAGGCACCAAGTTCGCCGTGGCTTCCGAGAGCTACCTGGCCACCAGGGCCGGCTACGAGGTATACAAGGCCGGGGGCAACGCCGTTGACGCGGTTGTGGCGGCCTCCGCCGTGTTGACGTACACCCTGCCGCACCTGGGCGGAGTCGGAGGCGACTTCCTCGCCCTGGTCCACGCTGGGCGGGTTGAGGCTGTTGTGGGCTTCGGCTGGGCGCCTAAGAGAGTCCCCAAGAAGCCGCCGCGTAGGGGGATCCAATCCGCCGTTGTGCCGGGCTACGTGGCTGGTCTATACGAGCTACACAAACGCCACGGGCACCTGCCTTGGGAGAAGGTTGTGGACTTCGCCACAGCCGCCATGGAGAAGGCGACCATGCACCCCTCCCTGGTCTCCGCCATTGAGAAAAACGCAGACCTCCTGGCGAGGGACCCAGGCGGCAGGATGTATCTGGAGCTCCCCAAGATGCCTGGCTCCCCCTACAGAATCGAGCCGCTTCTAAAGCTGTGGAGGAGGCTGAGGGACAGTCCCCTGTCTTTCTACGACGAGGTGGCGCGGGACGTGGCGGAGCTTGGATATTTCGAGGTGGAGGACTTCTCCACTTACAAACCCACCGTGGGGGACGCCCTGCGGATGGAATACGGCGAGTGGACGATATATGAGGCGCCGCCCCCCTCCCTGGGGTTCGCCGTGTTGCTTGCGCTGAAGCTGGCGCAACCCGCCGAGGGCCCGTTTAGCTACGCCAGGATTAAAAACGTGGTTGCGGCTTTGAAGAAGGCGCACTGGGCCCGCGACAAGTTCCTCCACGACGGGGAGGTCCCCATCTACGACATCTTGGAAGGGAGGGTGGAGCTCGGGGAGGCGGAGTCGCCGGAGCCCACCCCAGGCACCACCTACCTCGCCGCGGCCGACGGAGAGGTCGTGGTGTCTGCCATACAGTCTCTCTACCATCCCTTCGGCTCCGGCGTCACGGAGCCTAGGTGGGGCATCACGTTTAACAACAGGGCCAGCGACTTCACGGCCGGCCTCAACGAGGCGGCGCCGCGTAAACGGCCGGCGCACACCCTATCGGCCGTGTTGATGGGGCGTGGGGATGAGGTATATGCGCTCGGCGCAAGCGCCGGCCACTACAGACCCGCCATATACGTCCAGCTTATTCAAAACGTCGTGAGCTACGGCATGGACCCACGCCAAGCGGTGTGGGCCCCCCGCTTCATCTGGCTCCGCGGCGATGAGGTGCAGGCGGAGGAAGGGTGGGAGCAGGGGCCAGGGGTGCGGCTGGTGAAGTACCCAAGCCGCATGGGGGTCGCGGCGCTGGTAGCCCGCAGAGGAAAAGGAGCTGTGGCGGTCGCGGACATACGGGGCGACGGCCTTGCGCTCGGCGAATAAAATTTATTTCTCCCAGCGATACAATGTATTATGACGTATAGATGTGCAATATGTGGAAGAGAGGACACACCTCTTCTTGAGGCCAACATAAAAAACAGAGGCCCCGCCTTGATATGCCCCGATTGCTGGTCTAA
>JAVVGH010000029.1:0-8924 GCA_032249215.1 Pyrobaculum sp. | reverse complement strand
ATCATTTTACGCATTTTGAGATACTGCGCGTAGTCGACGTATATCTTGTCGCGTAGCATCTCCTCAACCGTGGGCACCCCTGTTTTCTGCCTCTCAGCTATTAGGTCGGTTACCGTGAACACAAAGGCGTTGGAGCCTGCGCCGCTTCCAAACGGCACCAGCAGGATCTTGTCGCCTGGCTTGGCCGTGTCCAGCACCCTCGCGAAGCCCATAAGCGCGGAGGCGTTGTATGTGTTTCCGATGTGCGTAACGACTATGCCCGGCTTGATCTTTTCCATCGGGATGTTTAGCATGGAGGCGGCGCGGACGGGGAACCTGCCGTTTGGCTGGTGAAACACCACGTAGGTGAAGTCGCTCGGCTTGTAGCCGTATTTCTCCATAAGCCCCTTGGCCGCCCCCACTATGTGTCTAAAATAGGCGGGCTCGCCTGTGAAGCCCTCGCCGTGCATGGGATACGGCGACCCCTCTCTACGCCAGAAGTCGGGCGTGTCTGAGACGAAGGAATACATGGCCTCAAGCTCCGCGGCTACGCCGTCTTTCCCCACTATGAGGGCCGCACCGCCGCTACTGGCTGAGTACTCTAGGTGTTCACCGGGCTCTCCCTGCGACGTGTCCGTGCCGACGGTCATGCCGTATTCCGCCCTCCCGGAGTCCACAAGTCCTATGGCCGCCACGAGACCCTCGCTACCGGCCTTGCATGCAAACTCCATGTCTACGGCAAACACGTTGTTGCTGAGCCCCAGCGCGTCGACAAGTATGGAGGAGATGGGCTTAACCGCGTACGGCTTAGACTCGGTGCCTGCGTAGACAGCCCCTATACGCCTCGGGTCGATCCCAGCCCTCCTGATGGCCCGCCTGGCGGCCTCCACCGCGATTGTCACGGCGTCTTCGTCTAAGCCCTCGACGCTTTTCTCGTCCACTAGGTACACATCTACTATGCGGAGGGGGTCGTCGCCCCATATCCTAGCCACCTCCTCGGTCCTTATGCGGTACTTCGGGATGTAGGCGCCCCAGCTGACTACGCCTACGCGGCTCATATCCCACCCACCGGCCTGAACTTGTACCCGTACATAACCAAGCCGTGTTTCCCGTCGGCGATCACCCTCCGAAACACCACCTCCATCTTGGCCCCCGGCGCGAGTTTATCCGGCTGGGCGTCGACTATCTGCCCCGCCACTCTTACGCCGTTGGAGAGCTCCACAAGCCCCAAAATCAGAGGCTTCTGCTTCAAGAAGTCAGTCCCGACTTGGTGCAACACGGTATACTCCACCAATCTGCCCTCGCGGGGGAGCTCGACGTTTTCAAGCTCCGTGGAGCCGCACCTACACTTCACCACGGGCGGGAAGTACACGGCCCCGCACTTCTTGCACCGCCTGGCGACCAGACGGTAATAATGGGGGATGTTCCTCCAGTAGATCGGCACCGACTCGTGTCTCATGTCCCTACCCTAAAACGAGTTTTTATACTTTGTCATACTCCTACAACGACAACTGTCGAAACTTTGTCGACGCCGCCCATGCTGTGCACCACCCCGTAGCTCCCGTCTACGCGCTTAAACTCCCTGCCTATCAGTTGCCAAGCCACCTCCACGAGCTGGTAAACCCCCGTGGCCCCCAGCATGTTTCCCCTAGATTTAAAGCCGCCGCTTAGGTTCACGGGCAGGTCGCCGTCTTTCATCGCGGCGAGGGCGCCGCCCCTCCTCACCAAGCCCAGCGACTCCACCGCAAGAACCCCGAAGATGGAAAAGGAGTCGTGTACCTCGGCTGTCGCCACGTCTCTTGGGGTGATTTTGGCCTTCTCGAAGGCGCGTCTCGCCGCCTCGTTTAGGCTATAAAGCGTGTCGTAGTCCGGCCTTAGGTTAAAAGCCGCCGTGTTTGTGGAGGTGGCGACAGACAGTATACGCGGCCCTTCTTTCCTGCTGTTGCAGAGCACCGCAGCCGCAGCGCCGTCTGCGAGGGGGCCTATGTCGTAAAGCCGCAGAGGCTCGCTTACTACTTCACTGTTGACCGCGTCCTCCAGCTTTATCTGTCTCCTGAAGTATGCGTAGGGGTTCCCCGCGCCGTGGCTGTGCATCAAAACAGCCCACTGGGCTAGGTCTTCGTATTTGTATTCATACTTCTTGAGGTACATCTTGGCCATGAGCGCTGCGTAGGACAGAGGCGTTATGCCGAAGTACCGCTCGAAATACGTGTCGAGGGTGGCGGCGTATATGTCCTGTTGCTGGTTGCTTAAGACGTCGTTGGGCTTGTCGACGCCCACCACGGCGACGCAGTTATGCTCCTCAGACCTCAGCGCGTGGTAGGCAAGAGCCACGGCGGCGCCTCCGGACCCGTCTCCGTTTTCCACCCTGTACACCGGGATTTTGTCTAGGCCCAGGGCCTCCAACACGTAGGCCCCCAAGATTTGTTGCTTGTTGGCGAGCTCGGTGGTTGAGGAGGCGACGAACAACGCGTCTATGTCGGCCTTGGCGTCTGAAAGAGCCTTGTCGAGGACCTCGGCGGCTATGTCGTCGATGTTTTTTCCGTAGTGCCTGCCTGCTTGATAAAGTGCGGCCCCGGCTAGGAATACGTCTTTCATCGAAAGGTTATAAAGCCAACTTATTAAAATGTTTCTAATGGAACCTAAACTTCACGAGTTCGAGAAGATATACGGAGATGCCAACAAGGCGGCTGAGGCGCGGCGCCAGTACCTAGAGAAGGCGACAGGCGCGAGGCTGGAGAACATCGGCAAGACCATAATAGACCTAAACACTGTGGTAGGCAGAAACATAGAGAACGTAATCGGCGCCGTGCAGATCCCCGTCGGCGTTGCGGGGCCTCTGCTTGTAAGGGGCGACTACGCCAACGGCCACTACTACGTCCCGCTGGCCACCACCGAGGGGGCTCTGGTGGCTTCGGTAAACAGGGGGGCCAAGTTCGTCACGGAGTCAGGCGGCGCAAGGGTCAAGGTGCTGAAGGACGGAATGGCGAGGGCCCCGCTGTTTAGGCTACCTTCGCTTATAGACGCGGTGGAGTTCGTGGAGTGGGTACATCAGCACTTCGATGAGTTGAAAAAAGCCGCGGAGTCTACGACTAGACACGGGAGGCTTAAGGAGGCGCAGCCCTTCGTCGTGGGCAACTACGTGTGGCTGAGGCTGGTGTACTTCACGGGGGACGCCATGGGCATGAACATGGCGACTATAGCATCTGAGGCCGTGGCGAGGTACATCCATGAGCATTTCCCAAAGGCGAGGCTCGTCGCACTCAGCGGCAATATGTGCGTAGATAAGAAGGCCAACGCCGTAAACTTCCTGCTGGGCCGGGGGAAGACAGTTGTGGCGGAGGCCGTAATAAAGAAAGAGGTTTTGGAGAGGCTCGGCATAACTGCGGAGGACGTCCACAACGTAAACATAAGGAAGAACCTCATAGGCTCTGCCTTAGCCCATTCATACGGCTTCAACGCCCACTTCGCCAACATAGTAGCCGCCGTGTTCATAGCGACGGGACAAGACGCGGCCCAGGTGGTGGAGTCCAGCATGGGCATAACCTCCACCGAGCCTAGGGAAGACGGGCTCTACATCTCGGTCTTCCTGCCGAGCTTGGAGGTCGGCACGGTAGGCGGAGGCACCGGCCTGCCCACCCAGAGAGAGGCGTTGGCGCTTCTCGGCATTGCGGGCCCCGGCGATCCGCCGGGGACCAACGCGTTGAAGTTCGCGGAAATAGTGGCCGCGGCCGTGCTCGCCGGCGAGCTGAACCTGTTAATCGCGCTGGCAAGAAACGAGCTGGCTTCGGCTCACCAGAGGCTGGGGAGGGCTAAGTGACGCTTTGGCTTATCCTGTGGGCGAACTGACGTATTTTCGGCAACAGGTTTTCTATGTGCCACAGCGGGTTGACGAATACTATGAGCCAGCCCTTCTTGTTGGGCAACTCAAATATGCCGACTTTGTAGTTGGCGTATTTCACGGTGACGTAGTGGAAGTCGCCGAGGTTCTCATCTTGGTTCTGCCTGATGATGTTAATTATTTCGATTAGGTTGGTGACTTGTCTCAGCGTCTTCGCGGTTAATGTGTTGGGGAGGTGATGTATGAGGGGCACGCCTCGCTCGTCGAGAATCGTCACGCCTTGTATAGCCTCGTTTATGATCTCGGTTACGATAATTCGCTTGAGGTCCGTGGCCGCCGAGGTCTTGTTGTCTGTCCTATGTGGCGAAACGTAAATTACCACGAACATCCATGTAGGAATACTTTATAAGCTTTAACGCCGGCGATATTACCGCCAATTTCGTTTTTAACCCTCACCCACTAATAGACGTGGGCGAGTTCGAGGAGGAGTTTGAAGAATTTGAGGAAGAGGTTAAGGAATACGAGGGCGAGGCGATCGAGGAAAGCCGGATTAAAGGCGTCATCTCCAACGCCATACCCCCATCTGTTGTTTTATCCATTGTCTACGACGGAGCTGAGGGGAAGGCCCTCGTGAAGCTCTATGACCCAGTCGGCGATACTGTGTATTACTGGTACGACAACACGGGACACAGGCCTTACCTTATCACCAACAAGACGCCTGAAGAGATAGCGGAAAAGATGCCCGAGGTGCTACGCCGCCCGGGCTTCAGCCACTTCGACGTGGAGGAGAAATACGACGCTTTACACGACAAAAAAATCCTAGTTACGAAGGTATATGCCAAAGACCCGCTCTCCGTCGGCGGCGGGAAGAACTCGTTGAGAGACATATTGAGAGAGACTTGGGAGTCTAGGATAAAGTACCACCACAGCTACCTCTTCGACCGCAACATCATCCCAGGGATGTGGTACCGGTCAAACGGCAATGGGTTGACCCCCGTGGAGATCTCCATCCCGCCGGAGATCAAGTCGACACTCGGCAACGTGTTCCAGCCAGAATACGGCAAAATCGCCGAGGAGTGGATCCCGCTGTTTCAAGCGCCGGTGCCCCACATCCGGAGGGTGGCCATAGACGTCGAGATATACACGCCTCAGGAGAACAAGATACCCGATCCGCGGGAGGCGGAGTATGAGGTCATCTCAGTGGCGCTGGTGGGCAGCGACGGGCTTAGACGCGTATTAATGCTACGCAGGCCGGGCAACGACGCAGAATTGAGATACAGACCGGACTACGAGGTAATATTTTTCGATAGCGAATACGAGCTGATTAGAGAAGTGTTGAAGACGATTACGCAGTACCCTGTAGTTGTGACATTCAACGGCGACAACTTCGACCTGCCCTACATCTACAACAGGGCTCTAGCCCTGGGAATATCCAAGGAGGAGATACCTATAGCGGCTAAGAGAGACTACGTCAGCGTGGCGCCCGGCGTCCACATAGACATGTACAAGTTTTTCGCGATTAAGGCGATAGAGGCGTATGCGTTCGGCGGGGTCTACAGGGGGGAGAGGGGACTTGACGGCATTGCGTATGCTATCCTGGGCGTGGGCAAGCTTGAGAGGCAGAAAAACGTCTCGAGGATGGGCTACTGGGAGCTTGCCGAGTATAACTACAGAGACGCGTTGATAACGCTCTACTTCACCCTGTACAACGGCGAGATGGTCATGAAGCTCATCTTGCTCCTCTCAAGAATCGCCAAGATGCCTATTGAAGACATCACCAGGTCGCAGGTCTCTGCGTGGATTCGGAACATGC
The DNA here is from genome assembly GCA_032249215.1 of Pyrobaculum sp. Lineage (GTDB taxonomy): Archaea > Thermoproteota > Thermoprotei > Thermoproteales > Thermoproteaceae > Pyrobaculum. The sequence continues at coordinate 3,291 of JAVVGH010000029.1, read as the reverse complement.
TCTACTACGAACACAGAAGGAGGGGCTGGCTCATACCCAACAAGGAGGATATCTTGAAGGAAAAGGGGTCTGTGCACACCAAGGCCATCATAAAGGGCAAGAAATACGCCGGTGCCGTCGTGTTGGACCCGCCGCTGGGCATATTTTTCGACGTGTATGTGCTAGACTTCGCCTCTCTGTACCCCACAATAATAAGCAAGTGGAACCTGTCCTACGAAACCGTCAACTGCAAGCCCGACGCCGAAAGGCCCTTACCCGAGCTCCCACACACCGTGTGCCGCGACAAGCCCGGCCTCACAAGCACGCTTGTCGGCATTTTGAGAGATCTTAGAGTGCATGTCTACAAGAAGCTAGCTAAAAAAGCGCCGACCCCCGCCGAGAGACAGCTCTACGACGTGGTGCAGAGCGCCATGAAGGTTTTTATAAACGCGTCATACGGCGTCTTCGGCGCAGAGACTTTCCCGCTGTATTGTCCACCTGTGGCGGAGCTCACCACGGCGCTGGCCAGATACATCATGACCAGCACAGTTCTGAAGGCCACGGAGCTGGGGTTGATACCTGTATATGGCGATACGGACTCGCTGTTTCTATGGAACGTCACAGAGGATAAAATCAAAAAACTTATTGAATACACGGAGAATATTGGTATAGATATAGAGCTAGATAAAATATATAAATTTGTGATGTTTAGCGGACGGAAGAAGAACTACCTCGGCGTAACCAAAGACGGCGGCGTCATTGTCAAGGGCATAGTGGCTAAGAAACGCAACGCGCCACCCTTTGTAAAAGAATTAGTGGAAGATATTATAAACAACTTGAAAAATATAAATTCGGTAGATGATATAGTAAAAACAAGAGATATAATAATAGCAATGGTGAAAGAGGCCGAGACCAAGATAAAAGAGAAGAAGATCACGTTAGACAAACTCGGCATAAAAATGGTCCTAAGCAAAAACATAGAAGAATACACCAAAAACAAGCCTCAACACGTGAAAGCCGCCGAGCAACTCATGAAATACGGCATCAATGTGGGCAGGGGCGACGCAATAATCATAATAAAAACCAAGGACTCCGCGGGGGTCAAGCCGATCCAGCTTGCGAGGATAGACGAGATAGACGAGAAGAAATACCTAGAATACGTCAGCACGTCTCTTGAACAGATACTTGAGGCGATGGGCGTATCTATCGAGGAACTAAGAGGCGCGACACGTCTAATCTAACGCCCGGCCCCTATTCAAACGCCTCCTCCTCTTCAGGCGCCGAGAGACTCTGCACCACGCCTCTGAGAACCTCCTCGGTGGTGGCGTCGTCTATATACGGAAACACAACCGTGGCGTCGCCAACTTGGAGGCTCTCCCCGGCCCACTGCGCTCCGTGGACAATCTCGAAAATCGGCAACGCGACCTCCACCCTGTTCTCCACCCTCTTCGGGGAGTACTTCCTAATCTTCTCCAGCAACTCCCTCGTCAGAGGCGCTGGGTACGACACCGAGTAGTAATCCCTAAGGATGATGAAATCTGACGACGAGGGATCCCAGGACTTTATCAGTTCTACGGCCACGTCCTTAACCGCCTCCATGACATCCTTATTCACAACTTCCCTCTTCACCACGCTACTTTTAGAGACCTCAGCAACTACGCTCACTATGCGCCAACCAGACCCACTATTTAAAACTTAGCCTTCTAAACACAGCGAAGCCTCTGTAGAGAGCCGCCGCGCTCACCAACGCCGTGTATAGATAGAGAAGGGGCGAGACAAGGAGGGGAAAGGCGGAGGCCGCGACTGCAACCAGGAAAAGGTAGGCAACCCTCTCGCCGCGTTCCATAAACCCCACGCCCCTAACCTCTACGCCGAGCGCCTCCCCTCTGCACCGTGCGTAGCTTATCGCGTAGGTCCCCACCAAAGCGACGTAGATCACCAACGGATCCACGCGTCCCCAGAAGTAGGCTAAATACGCGGCGTCGGAATATCTGTCGAGGAACGAGTCCAGAAAAGCCCCCCCTCTAGAGGCTACGCCTCTGCCTCTGGCGACTGCGCCGTCTAGCCCGTCTAGCAGGCCAGAGACCAATATGAACAGCCACGGCGGGAAGCCGTAGATCAGCACCAGAGGCACGCCGCCCCAAGCGACTAGCCCAGACGCCAACGTGAGCAGGTTTGGGCTCAGGGGGATGCGTCTCCCTATCCTGTCCAAGTTCACGACCCTCCTCAGCTTCTCGGAAACCACTGACGATTATACCCGTTAATTAAGATAGTCTCTTAAGCACGTACGCCACATACGCCGCGGCTTGCCAAGACATATACGGCAACGGCCCAAGCGAGATCCATATGGCGCGTCTAGACAGAAGCTCCTCGTCCTCCGGCGAAAGGCCGTCGTGGTCGCCGAAGATAAACAAGCCGCCGCCCTCCAGACGCACATCTGAGATGTCTCTACCGCTTTCATGTAGATAGTACACATGTCTGTACCTGGCCGAGATGGCGCGTAAATCGGCCTTAAACGACTCCTGCGTTAGGAGCCAAGAGGCAACCACGCGCGCCCGGCCGGAGGGCACGGACGTTATGCGGTATGTCGTCCCTTCGCATAACATTACATACACCTCGCTCACGCCGCCGCGGAGAGACTCCACTACAAAATCCACAAGGACGTCGAACCTGCTCTTGACTAGGCTATTGACGTCGATAGACCAAGGACACGCGACGTCGCTTTTTATCAAAAAAGCGCTCAAATGACTTGTTGAAGCGGCACCCTCTTCTTCCGCTCCTCCCTGGGACGCACCTTGATTATGCCGAAGAACACGGCGCAATTAATGCAGTAGCGCTTAGTTACCAAGTACCGCGATATGATGACGCCCTGCTTCTCAAGCTCTCTGGCCAAGTCGGGCGGCACGGGGGAGTAGGGGACGGTCAACCTCACCGACTTAGACCTCGGCGTTACCTTTCCACAGTTATCGCAATATACATACGGCTCTCGTCCCTTACCGCCCTTCTTACGGCCCCGATTTTTGCGCTTCTTCGGCACAACCCCTTTATTAGAACGGTTTTTAAATTTTTAGGGTCTTCTACTTGCGGACTTCTTTAGTTATCTGGGGGTGCCGCTCGGCGTCATGTTCAGGGGTAGGCGTATGCGGGGAGGCACCGGCTGTGCCTCGGCGCCGGGATGACTTGAGCGAGGAGTTGCGCGGCGGGAAAAAATGAAGAAAAAGGGGCTAGAGCAGTCTTACGTATCCCCCCGCCGCCGCGGCGAATGCCAGCAGGCCCTTGGGGCGGTACACCTCTCTAATCTTGTCTTCATAT
>JAVVGH010000028.1:0-9100 GCA_032249215.1 Pyrobaculum sp. | reverse complement strand
TTTCAATGCCTGCAGTGTTGGCGCTGGTGAGCAACGACGGCACGGTGACGTATTACTTCGTGAGGAAGATCAGGCTACCGCGCAACGTCTATGCTGAAGCTGTTTGAACGACTAATTGAGGCCTCGAGAAGCCGGGGGGTACGCTTCGTGTTGCATTTCGTGAAGTGCCGCGGCAAAGTCGGCGTGGACAGAGAGATCAAGGCCCTGGACGAAGAGGGCAGGCCTGCCCCGTGGTCCCGCGTGTTTCCCGGCGTCACGCCGCAGAATATTCTTCAGCAGTGCGTGCTGAAAAAGGTGGAGGTCTACAGAGGCTCAGAGCTTCTCGGCGAATACGGGACTATTGACGAGGCTCTTTCTGCGATTCGGTAGCTTTTTTCAGAGATTCCCTGACCCTCACGGCGTATCCCCTCTTCAGCGTGAGCTCCCTAGCGCTGTACATAAGCCTCCCTACGGCTATCACCGAGCCGTGGGGGTCTACCACCGCGACTTCTCCGTAAGGTCTCGCCTCCTGCGGCGCTTGTACTATATACTTGGCAGGGACGTTGCGCCCCTCTTTTACATACTCCACGGCCTCCGGGTCTAGGACAAGGCGTCTTTCTAGAAAGGTAGCGCCATATAGCGTGGGGAGGAGGTATCCATCGTTGTTTCTCAGCACAAAGGCGAGTTTTCCGTCTACATACACGCGTCTGACCCTGCCGGCCTTGTTGTACTCAACGTCGATCTGACGTCTGCGGAGCTTCTCCGCCACGGGCCGTCCGTAGAGGTACGCGATTATGTTTATGACCGCGGAAGCCACACGACGGGTGATTAAGCTTTTTAAATAGCTTAGAGGTTGGTGGCGTGTATTGTGAAATCTGCGGCAGACCGATAGAAGGCGAGCCGATACCCGTAGAAGTTGACAAGGCTGTTTTGTATGTGTGTAGAAGTTGCGCGGCGCAGTACGGCAAGAGGGTAACCCAGCGGCAGCCTCAGTCCGCTGTGCAGAAAAAGCCGGCGCCCAGACCCGCCGCGCCGCGTCCGCCGCCTCTGGAGGTTGAGCTCGTTGAGAACTTCGGCGCGGTCATACGGCGGGCTAGGGAGAACCTGGGCCTTTCTAGAGAGGCGCTGGCGGCGATGCTGGGGGTTAAGGAGACGGTCTTGAGGAGAATAGAGGCGGGGCAACTGCAACCTGACCTAGCGCTGGCCAAGAGGCTGGAGAGGGCTCTTGGGGTGAGGCTCTTGGTGGAGGCCGCCGAGGAGGGCGTTGCCAAAAGCGGCGGCAAGGTCGAGAGGGGCCTTACACTGGGCGAGGTCGCAGAGATCAGGGACGAGGGTGAGGAGTAGGGCTCTTCTGGCCTACGTCGGTCCCAAGACGCTGAATTTAAGCTACAGGCTGGACGAGTTTGTCTCCCTCGTCGAGGTCGCTGGGTTTGACGTCGTCGATTTAATGACTCAGTTCGGCAGGGCTGATACCAGGTTCTATCTGGGTTCTGGGAAGGCCAGGGAGGTTGCGAAGAGGGATTTCGACGTTTTTATAGCGTATCACAGCCTGTCGCCGCTTCAAGTCTTCAACTTGGAGCGGCTTTTTAGGCGTAGGGTCATCGACAGGGTGTTGGTGATACTATCAATATTTGAGAAGAGGGCGGGGAGCACGGAATCCAAGTTGCAGATCGAGCTTGCTAGGTTGAGGTACGAGCTTCCTAAGGTAAAGGAGTACTTAAGACGAGCCAAGATGGGAGAGCAACTGGGCTTCATGGGTGCCGGCGAGTACATCATCGATGCCTACTATCGCCACATGGTGAAGAGGATCTCCACAATTAGGCGGAAGCTGGAGGAGGTGCGGAGGAGCAGGGTAACCCACATAGCCAAGAGGAAGGAGGTGGGGGTGCCGGAGGTGGTCATCACCGGATACACCAGCGCAGGCAAGACCACGCTTTTCAACAGGCTGGTCGGCGAGAACAAGCTTGTGGACGGGAAGCCATTCGCAACCTTGGAGACGTACAGCAGGGCGTTGGACCTCTGGGGTAAGAGAGTCGTGTTGACAGACACCATAGGGTTTATCGACGACCTGCCGCCGGTGCTCATCGAGTCGTTCCACTCCACGTTGCAGGAGGTTATAGACGCAGATACGATCCTACTGGTTGTAGACGGCTCCGAGCCTCAGGAGGAGATAACTAGGAAGCTGGAGACCTCTGTGGAGACGCTGGGGGAAGTCGGCGTAGACAGAGGTAGGATAATACTTGTGGTGAACAAGGTCGACAAGGTCCGGCTGGGGGACGTGAGGCACCTACGTGACTTGTTCACGCGGTACTTCGCCTGGTTTGTACCGGTCTCGGCGGCCACGGGCTTCGGCATAGAGGCCCTCAAGGCGGTTCTCTTCTTCAAGGTGCCCGGCTACTCCATCATTAGGTCCACGGGAGAAGACGGCGCGAGAGGGTTACGAGTGGGCAACGTCACGTTTATCCCAATGCCGAGCAGGAGCAATAGGGGTTAGGGATCGGGGCAATATACTTATAAAGGCGTGGCGTGTGGGTGGCGTGAGGGACGCGTATATGTACGTAGTCGAGAAAGCTGTCTCCATAGAGTTCGACAGTCCTGAGTACGGCAGGTTGGCGCGTAAAATCGTGGAGATGCTTCTTGAAAGAGGTGAAGACCTCACAGACGACCGGGTTGCGATTCTCCTGAATATATCCACGGCGGAGACCAGGAGGATACTGCAGTACCTCATGAAGCACAACTTGGTGGGAGTCAAGAAGAGGACTACCGAGGACTACAGGATAGAATACACGTGGTATGTGGATAACGACGTCATACGTCAAGCTATTAAGAACAGGTCTAGGGTGGCTAGGGAGAAGATTTCGTCGCTTATACGGTCTCTAACAGAAGGCACCTTCTACGTATGTCCCAACTGCTTCATGAGGTACACCCTAGACGAGGCAGTCAACAGAGGCGGCGTATGTCCGGTATGCGGCTCGCAACTGGAATACATAGAAAACGTGGAGGAGATAAACAAACTTACTAAGGTGTACGAGATTCTCGACAAGTTATGAGGGTGGAGTTTAAGGTGTTTAAGCCGGTGGAAGAGTATGAAGTATTCATAACTGGATTTGCTGGGATAGGCATCGTCGGCCATTTGGCCACTAAATATATCGCTAAGAACTGCGAAGTCGTGGGGGTTGTTAGGTATAGGGGGGAGCCGCCCATAGTCTCAATAGAAGGCGAAAGGTTGCTGTTGCAAAACGAGATCTTTTCGTGTGGTAGAGTTGTGGGCGTGGTGAATAACTACGGGATACACGAGGCGGCTGTTTACGACTATACGAAGGCGCTTGCGTCGTGGATAGCCGCTAACGAGTTCAAGGCCGCGGTTCTCTTCGGCGGGCTCGACGGCAGGTTGAAGAGAGACGAGGATCTGTTGCGTATAGTCTACACCTCTGCATACAGGAGGAGCGGGATGCCCACCGGCGGCGCCAAAGTGTTAGAGCAGGGGTTGCAGATAGTCGGTCCGCTGGCTCACCTTACGTCTTTTTTAGAGGAGCTGGACGTCCCCGCGTTGGTGGTGCTGCCGTATGCAGACGTGTCTAGGCCCGCCGACCCCTACGCCGCAAGCGTCGCCGTGGAGTTCTTCTCGAGGCTTTTTAACTTCCCGGTGGATACAAGCGGTTTAAGGCAGCTGGCCGAGGAGCTTGAGAAGGAGATTGCCGAGGTGCGTAGGCGGCTTGAGGAGCAGGCCAAGAAAGAGGAGACATCCAGGCTATACATATGAATACTGGGCAAGGTCGTCGAGAGACCTCAGAGGTATCACCTTCTTGGAGATGAGTGGGATGTCGATGTTGTACGTGAATACTATGTCGTATTTCTCCAGCCACGCGTATAAATAGGCGCGTGCCTCCTCATTCTCGCCCTCAGCTTCGTTTTGAGACAGGGGGTAGACCTCGGCCACCTCCTCCGGCACGACGCCGAACACCGGGTCGAAGAAGAGCACATGAACGTCGTTTCCGGCGATGTTTTTTATCAGTCTGTACTGCCAGCTTCTGTTGTACGGCTTTTCACCCACCTTAAGCACAACGGCCTTTTTGGCCGCCGGCTCAACCTCCATGAGCCTCGCTTGATGTCTCGCCGGCTCAGGCCTGGACGATGCGGTGTCGTCGAAAAAGAAGAGGCCGTGGGGCTCTGGATGAGTCTCCGGGTCGAAGTTCTCGAGGAGGCGGCGGTATCGGTGTAAGCTCTTCAAGAATCTGTAGAGCGCTGGGTGGGCTCTGGCCTTCGCCTCGAGATACTCCCACAGGGTGCCCTCATATATCCTCTGCTTAATCTCTAGAAGCTCCTCCTTCAATATGGCTAGGTTGTGCTCTGCTATCAAAACCGCGCGTTCCTGTTGCGGCATCTCCTTTAGTTCTTTAACGGACATGTTGCAGAGCTTGGTGTTGCAGGGGAGGTAGTCCGTCTTCACGTCGTCTAGCCTGATGGTTCGGTCTCTTAAGATTACGCGGTCGTCGCGTGCATATAGCACGTAAGACGCGCTGTCGAAGAGGTCGACGCCTAGTGCCACGGCGAAGGGTAATATGAGCGGGTGCCCCGCGCCGAAGAGGTGGAGCGGCGCCTCCCGAGCCATGTGTAGCTTTACCTCCGCGACTATGTTTAAGACCAAGTCGAATTTATACTCCTCAAGCAGTGTGGTGGGGCTACCTATTGCAAATATGTGGAATCCCAGCTTAGTTAACTCCCGGGTCGACCTTACTAGCAGGTCGGTGTAGAGGGCGCCTTGAATCGGCGCCACCACCAGCATGTTCATACTGTCTAGAAGCGTGGCCGCCCTCTTTGCCCGCCTCAATGTTTCCTCCACCTTAAGCACGGCGCTGTCGTAAGGCTCCTCGTAGTCAAATGGCAAGTCTAAAATAACTCCGACGTCGCTCCCGATCTGCGACTGGTAGAACAGGATCTCGTCTGGGTCCACGTCTACAGTTCCGTACCTCAGTATCTGATACGCGCCTGAGTCCGTCATGACCACGCCGTCCCAGCCGAGAAGTCTCTTCACTTGTACCGGCTTCCCGCCGGCAAGTCTGTAGACGAAGTACGAATTCGTTATTACCTGCCCGAAGTACCGCCTTATGACATCCACGGGTATTTCCTGTTTTCGGGGGTCCACCACGGGGAATAGGGCCGGGGTCTCCACTACGCCGCTCTTAGTATACAGACGTCCTATCCTGCCCGCCAGGTCCTTTGCTATGACCTCGAAAGACACGGGCCCGTGCAAATGCCAAAATTAAAACTCAAGCTCCGCGATCTCGTATTCAGACACCACCTTAGTCCTGTCTGCGGTGTACTGCGGGCCCACCGCCGCTAGGTACTGCCGCACGGTTCTAAACCAGCTCGGCTCGTCGACTGTATAGCCTTTGGAGTACGCATCGTTTATCAAAAAGACGAGCCCCACAATTTTTGGATGCACAGCCCTTACAGCCCCTGCGGGGATCACGTCGATAATATTCTCAGGGAGGGTCCGCACAGCTTCTTCAAGCTTTGTGAGTCTTCTCCGCGACCTGTATGTGCGTATCCTCCTCTCCACTGCGCGTTTACCCGCTCTTCCGATTTTCACGGCGGCCACGGAAAGACCTAGCAGGCCTAGGGAAACCGCGGGCATCTTCATAAGGAAAGAGAGCAGAAACGCGGCGAGCGATATGAGAACTGTAAATATCGCCAGCGCCTTCAGGTCCTTTATAAAAAGACCGCCTAGCGCGGCGAGGATCCCCACAACACCCGCTATGAGCAGATCTATCATAGCAACGGGATGACCTCGCAGGTATTTACCGCCACGACCTGGTACTCCCCAGGCGGCAACTTCCCCACCTGCGCTAGGCACTTGTTCAACAGCTCGATCTTCTTCTTGATGAACGCGTCGAGCTTCTCGTCTCTGTTGAGCAGGGCGGTTAGCAACTCAATCTCGTTTTTTATCGCCTTAGCCACGTCCTCTGGCCGGCCATAATACAGCACGGGCATTTGGCTTGTCCGAGTTTTATATTTTCTCCACCAACCTCCTGCTCATTGTCAACACTCTAGAGTAGCGACATGGCCTTTAAGCTTTACGCATCAAAGCGTGTTTCTGTCTGTAGTACTCCATTATCGCTTGTCCCACCTTTTCGGCGTCGAATACGCCCTTCTCGACCAGCGCGGTGAGGAACCTGGCGCGTTCCATGATTTCGTCGTAGCCCCCAAGCTTCTGCAACCAGTAGGATCTTCTGAGGTCCACCTCCACAGTGTCTGTGCGGGGGTCGTACCACCCCACGTTAATCAAGCCGAATTCCTCCTCCTTGATCTTTATCTTGCCCGGAGCCGCGTATGGGTAGGCTCTTAGCCACACCACCTCTGTGAGGGACGCAACGCGTCTGCCGTATTCAAAACGTCTAATGGTGGCCAACACGTGGAAGGCGGATAGGTGCTCCGCAGACACGCCCATGGCCTCGCCGGTCATGCGCATAAACACCTCCATTATGTCCTCCGCGTGGAATGTGGTGGCGCCGCCGTGGCCTGTCAACACGCCTTGTATAAGCTCGTGTATCTCCCTGCCGCGGCTCTCGCCTATGACTATTATGTCGGGTCTAGCGCGGAGCAGGTACTTGACCAGGTCTATGAGGTAGATGGCAGACTCCGAGCCAGGTAGGTTCTTCATGTAGTCGTACATGGGAGACGTGAATAGCATCACCACGTTTTGGTAGCTCGGCGGCATGCGTATCTCGGGCGTCTCCTCCGCTATGGCGAGGCGCTTATGCGGCAGGAGGACGAGCAGGGCGTTCAGCAACGTGGTTTTGCCTGTGCCCGTGCCTCCCACCACCATCACGGATTTGTGGTGCTCGAAGAGGTACCACAAATACGCCATCGCCAAGGCCGAAATCGTGCGCTTCTTTATCAGCTCGGTGGGCGTTATGGGGAAGGGCGGCTGGATACGCACCGAGACGTAGGGCGGGTTTCTGCCGACGCGCCCAGACATGGTCGTCGCGAAGCGCAACAACGCGCCGTTTCTCAGCCGTATATAGGTGTCTTGTATCGGGTACTGCTCGTTGAGGGGCCGCCCCGTCTCGGCGTATACCCTGCCGACTATCTTGATCAGGGTCTCCTTGTTGGTAGGTATGACGTTTGTCCTGACGTTGTAGCCATAGTCGCGGTGGTCCACAAATATGGGGTTGTCGGTCCCGTTGATGTTCACGTTCTCGAGGCGCGTGTCGTAGAGTATAGGCGTCAAGTAGGAGTAGTCAGCCGCCTCCAGCTGGACGTAGTACCTAACCGCGGCGCGCAACTGCTTAGGCACGCCTATATCCGCCATGGACATCTCAATCAACTTGCCCAGCTCCTCCCTCGTTATGTTCGGTTTAATTATCTGGTTGGCGGTGAGATACTCCACGACCTTGTAGGCGTACTCCCCCACCTTATCTGAGTAGGGGAATGCGTAAGCGACGTTGTAGCAGTACCCGTCCTCAGACATATATATCTGGATGCGCGCGCCCTCTGTCGTGTACTCCTCGACGGTGGCGCCCCGGCAGGAGTCGAGTCTGAAGTCCAGCATAGGCTACGCCTTGAAGAACATCCCCACTGCAAACGAGGCGGCGAATATCGACAGAAACAGCAGGGCGAGATACGGCAGGCCGCCTCTGGTGGAGAAGCTGATTTTGGCGAAGAGGAAGTAGTAGCCTATGGACATGATTCCCAGCGCAACATAGAGCATGCTCATGCCTATGCCGCCCAGCTGTGCTCCGCCGGAGATTTTAGACATGGCCGCGGTCAGCTGGATCATCGACGTGTTGACGAAGGCCACCATGGCGGCGCCGGCGAGGGCAAGGAAGCGGGTTATGTTTAGAGTCTTGCCTATCTCAGTTCTGTACTCAAAGAGCTTGACCACGAAGTTCTGCAACTGGTCTATAGTCGCCCGAGGCAGAGTCCCAAGCCTGTATATGTCGAGCAACATCCTCAAGATCACGGACATGACGGGTTGCATACCTCTCAACGCCACGTCCTCCAGCTTGCTGTCTCCCACCTTCATAACTTGCAACAACGCGGCGGCCTTGTTGTTGAATGGCCCGTAGTCGCCGAAGGTTATGGCGTTCTCCACGGCGCGGTAAACCGAGGGGGCTCTCTTCAGCTCGTCGAATACTGTGTATACGAAGTCCATAAATCCCCTCTCAAAGGCTTTTGCGTCTATTCTCTCGCGTGTAACTACCCAGCCGGCGAGCGCCACGCCGAAGGCTATAAGCGGCGCGTAGGGAGACATAGGCGTAAAGCCCACGACGATCATGGAAACTGCTGCTGCTATGCCGAAGATCAGCGGGATGATTCTGAAGTCCATCTTCATCAGGGGGACGTTTATGAAAAGCGCCATGACAACGCCGAGTATGGCGGGCAGGAGTCCGCCCATTATAATGAGCATGCCCGGGTTCCCGCGGCCTATCACCACCGCCGTGACGGAGAGCATCGCCAGCCCAACCACCAGCGATGATATGAGGGAGGTCATCCTATCCATCCTCCGCTGCATGCCGGCGGAGAACTCCACTATGTCCATATCCATATATAGCGACAGCTTAGCCACGATGTCTTCCCCGATCCTTAGCGAGGTGTAGAGGGAGTTGAAGCGGTAGACAAGCTTCTGCGGCGCCAGCTTCTCCACAGCCCGCTTCATGGCGTCCATGGGCTCCATGCCTATCATCCTCGCGTTGTTCCACGCGGCAATTGCCAAAGTCCTCACGCCGGGGAGCTCCCTGTACCGCGTCATGCGTTCAATAACCAGGTTTAGATGAGCCTTAGTCGCAAATGCCATCTGCACAAGTGCCGTGAAGAACACCATCTCCGTAGACAGCAACTCGCGTATTGAGCCGGCGCGGATAGACACCATAAGCTTCGGGAAGAAAAACAGGAGGGCCCCAACGCCGAGCAACATGGGCCCCAGGGGGAACGCGCCGACAGCCAGCAACACGCCGCCGCCGGCCAATACTCCGAGACCTAGCAAGTTGAACAACCTCGCGGTGTTTCTAAACCTAAGGGGGTCTAGGTCGGTCCGCTCAATACCTCTAAGTTGCCACTTCACAACGGGGGCAATCACAGAGGTGCCTGAATGTTTTTTTAAATATTTTACTTTGCG
>JAVVGH010000027.1:0-9227 GCA_032249215.1 Pyrobaculum sp. | reverse complement strand
GCCGCCGGGCAACTTCACGCTGTTTGTGCATCTGCGGTGAGGCGGCTTCTGCTCCTCATAATTCCACTACTTTTTTCCGCCGCGGTTCTTCTGGGGCCAGCCGGCTTAGACCCTCACATCATCGAGACGGTTAGGCTTCCCCGTGCCCTCGGCGCCGTGGTGGGCGGCGTTTTGCTAGGTGTGTCGGGCCTCCTCCTCCAGACCGCGCTGAGGAACCCCCTGGCGGACCCCTACGTGCTGGGGGTCAGCGGCGTCGCCGTCCTCGCGGCTCTGGGGTCGTACCTCCTGTGGAGGCTGTGGGGCCTTCCGTACCTCGGCTTCCTCCTCGGCGCATTGCTGGGCGCCGCCGCCGCGACAGCCGCCTTGCTCCTCCTCGCGAGGAGGGCGGGGATGCTCGTCGTGCTTATGGCGGGCGTCCTCCTCTCCTACGCCGCGTCCTCCGCGCTTCAGCTGGCGTTGCTGGCCCTCCCGCCGGAGGAGCTGGGCTACATATACGTGGGTCTCCAGGGGAGCTTCGCCGCCTACCCAGCCGGCGTGTGGGGTTACGTAATAGCCGCGGCGGCGCTCGTCCTGGTCTTGTTTGTCTATTTCAACTCGCGCCACATGGCGGCGCTTCTACACGGCGAGGAGGCGGCGGCGGGGCTGGGGGTGGACGTGAAGAAAGCCGTCGTCTACGTCGTCGGCGCGGCCTCGGCGGGCGTCGGAGTCGCCGTGGCCTCCGTGGGGCCTGTGGGGTTCGTCGGCCTGCTGGCCCCCCACATGGCGCGTTGGGTAGCGGGACGCCAGAGGGCAGATCTGGTGCTTCTGGAGACGGCGGGGCTCGGCGCCGCCCTTGCCCTCGCGGCCGACCTAGCGACTAGGCTCCTTCTGCCCCGCGAGCTACCGGTCAACGTGGTGTTGTCTCTCGTGGGGGCTCCCGCGGCCGGCTGGCTTCTGTGGAGGTATGTACGTAAGATTTGACGTCGTCAAGAAGCTGGGCGACTTCGTCCTTGAGGCGGCCGGCGAGCTGGGGGAGGGGCTGACCTGCGTGGTTGGGCCCAACGGGTCGGGCAAAACCACCCTACTCAAGATCTTGGCGGGCCTCTTGAGGCCCGACCGCGGCTGGGTGGAGCACGTCGGCGTCAAGGCGAAGGTATACGTGGGGGAGCTCCATGTGCCGCCTGACGCGGCGGCGGTGGAGGTAGCGCTGGCGGGGAGATCCCGCTTCTCCCCAACGCCGGTGAGAAGGGAGGACGTGGAGGCGGCGAGGCGCTACATGCGCCTCCTGGAGGTTGAGGACCTCGCGGAGAGGAGGTGGCGGACCCTCAGCGGGGGGCAGAGACAGAGAGTGGTCATCGCGGCGGCGCTTGCGGCGGAGGCGGACCTCCTCCTCCTCGACGAGCCTCTCGCCAACCTACACGGCGACTGGCGTAGCCGCGTCATGAAAACGCTCGCCGACTACGCAACCGGGAGGATAGTCGTCGTCACCACACACCACGGCGACGTCTTGAAGTGTTGCCGCGCCTTGATTGCGCTTAGGGAGGGTAGGGTGGCGTGGCGCGGGGACCCCCAGCAATACGCCGAACCGCTAGACACAGCTTGCGGCTAGGCTACCTCCGGCGGGCGCTGTGCCGCACCGAGCCGTTGCGTATTTTCGCTTGTACGTGGATTGGGATGCGGCGGAGAAAAATTAATATACATATGCTCATCGTCGGGCATGTCTTCAGCGGTTAGGATTGTGGAAAAGCAACTGGACGAAATTTTGGCGATTGCGAAGAACCCCGCGCAGATCCGAAACGCCGGTACTCTGGCGCATGTGGACCATGGGAAGACCACCACCAGCGACTCGCTTCTGATGGGCGCTGGGCTTCTGTCGCCGAAGGTGGCCGGGAAGGCGCTTGCGATGGACTACGTCCCCATTGAACAGCTGAGGCAGATGACGGTCAAGGCGGCAAACATATCGCTGTATTTCGAATACGGGGGCAAGCCGTATCTGATCAACTTCGTCGACACGCCGGGCCACGTGGACTTCACCGGCCACGTGACGCGCTCCCTAAGGGTCATGGACGGCGGCCTCGTGGTGGTGGACTCCGTGGAGGGCGTCATGACGCAGACGGAGACCGTGGTGAGGCAGGCTTTGGAGGAGTATGTGAGGCCTGTGCTCTTCATCAACAAGATAGACCGCCTCATCAAGGAGCTAAGGCTTTCGCCTCAGGAGATCCAGCAGAGGATTCTCACCATCGTGAAGGACTTCAACGCCTTGATCGACATGTTCGGCCCGCCGGAGTTTAAAGACAAGTGGAAGGTGGACCCGGGCAAGGGCCAGGTGGCGCTGGGATCGGCGCTTCATAAGTGGGGCATCACGATCCCGATGGCGCAGAAGGCTGGTCTCAGGTTCAGCAACATAGTGGATGCGTACGAGAAGGGGTACGTGGATAAGCTGGCCGAGGAGTTCCCGCTGTATAAGACCTTGCTGACAATGATAACTGAGCACGTGCCGCCGCCTAACGTGGCGCAGAAGTACAGAATCCCGAGACTTTGGCGCGGCGACTTAAACAGCGAGGTGGGCAAGGCGCTTCTTGAGGCGGACCCCAACGGGCCCGCCATAGTGGCCGTCAGCAAGGTAAACAAGGACCCCCACGCCGGCTTGATCGCCACAGGCCGCGTATTCGCCGGCACCATCAGGGAGGGCGACGAGATCTACATAATCGGCAGGAAGCTGAAGAAGAAGGTTCTGCAGACATACATCTACATGGGTCCCGCGCGGATAATCGTGCCGTATATGCCCGCGGGCAACATAGTGGCGCTGATGGGCGTGGACGAGGCGAGGGCTGGCGACACCTTGGTGGATCCGAAATATGCCGACATCCCGCCATTTGAGAGGATGAGGTACATCTCCGAGCCCGTGGTGACCGTCGCCATAGAGCCGAAGAACCCGGCGGAGCTGGCTAGGCTGGTGGAGGCCTTGAAGGACCTCGTGATAGAGGACCCCACCCTAGACCTCAAGATTGACCAAGAGACTGGGCAGATCCTGCTGTCTGGCGTGGGTACCCTGCACCTCGAGATCGCCACGTGGCTGTTGAAGGAGAGGACGAAGACCGAGTTCACCGTGTCGCCGCCGTTGATCCGCTTCAGGGAGACTGTGCGGGAGAGGTCGCAGGTGTGGGAGGGCAAGTCGCCGAATAAGCACAACCGCCTCTACTTCTACGTGGAGCCTCTCGACGAGACCACCATAGAGCTCATCGCCTTGAAGGAGGTCACGGAGGACCAGGACCCGAGGGAGAGGGCGAAGATCCTTAGGGAGAAGGCCGGCTGGGACGCCGACGAGGCGCGCGGCATCTGGGCCATAGACGACAGGTACTTCAACATAATTGTAGACAGGTCGTCCGGCATCCAGTACCTCCGCGAGATAAGAGACTACATCGTGCAGGGCTTTAGGTGGGCGGCTGAGGCTGGCCCCTTGGCCATGGAGCCCATGAGGGGCGTCAAGGTGGTGCTGACCGACGCCGTTGTGCACGAGGACCCGGCGCACCGCGGGCCGGCACAGATAATGCCCGCCACTAAAAACGCCATATTCGCCGCCGTGCTCTCCGCGAGACCGACGGTGCTGGAGCCCTTGATGAAGCTGGACATCAAGGTGGCGCCTGATTACATCGGCGCGGTGACCTCCGTGTTGAACAAACACAGGGGGAAGGTTCTAGACATGACCCAGCAGGAGTACATGGCGTATCTGAGGGCTGAGCTCCCGGTGCTTGAGTCGTTTAACATAAGCGACGAGCTCCGCGCGGCCGCCGCCGGCAAGATCTTCTGGTCGATGCAGTTCTCGCGGTGGGCGCCCGTGCCTGAGTCTTTGTTGGCGGACCTCGTGAAGCAGCTGAGGAAGAAGAAGGGGTTGAAGGAGGAGATCCCGAAGCCGACGGACTTCGTGGAGACGTTCTAATTTTTCAGCATAGAAACACGTCTTCACAGGTCGAGTCACGGCCGTGTCATCACAAGTCTCTCCACCTGGGCTTTTTTAATATTTAAAAAGAGATAACATGTTGCTCATATGTCTATTAGGACCTTATTGGCGGTGGTTTTCGCAGTGGCTGTGGTACTTGTTGCCGTCTTGGCGTTGCAGGCCTACCAGCAGACCGCGGAGAAGAGGCTCGTAATCGTCGGGCCCCAGGGCATAAGCGACTTGGGCAAGGCGCTTGCGCAGGAGTTCAGCAAGAAATACGGCGTAAACGCCACCTTCGTGCCGCTGGGAGGCGCCGTGGAGATGGTAAACGAGCTGGTCCGCAACAGGGACAACCCGCCCTGGGACGTGGCCATAGGGATTCCGGAGTTCTACTACACAGTGTTGATCGAAAGAGACGTCCTCTACTGCCCCGGAATAAAGGTAGACGGCGTGCCTGCCGACGAGTATTGGGACCCGCGCGGGTGCGTCTACCCGCTGGATAAGTCGTACATAGGGATCGTGTATAACGAGACCGCGTTGGCGAGACTCGGCTTGAAGCCGCCCGAGACGTTGGACGACTTGCTCAAGCCGGAGTACAAGGGGCTCGTCGCGTATCCAAACCCCGTCACCTCGGGGACGGGTCTCGCGGTGCTTTCATGGGTCATGTCTGTGAAGGGAGAGGAAGAGGGGTGGCGCTACCTCAAGCAACTGGCGGGGCAGATCGCCAAGGTTGGCTACCCCAGCGGATTCACAGCTACGAGGAACGCGCTTAAGCGCGGCGACGTGGTTGTCGCCTTGTCGTGGTTCAGCCACGCCATAGACCCCGGCACGCCGCATATGCGCGCCGCGACCTCAAGCGCGTTTCTCTACAGAGAGGGGGTGGCGGTGCTTAGGAACTCGAAGAACCGCGACCTCGCCGTGGAGTTTGTCAAGTTCGCCTTGAGCAAGGAGGGTCAAGACCTCGTGGATCCTTACAACTACATGCTCCCGGTTAGGCCCGACGCGAAGATAGAAAACAACAAAGGCCTCCCGCAACCGCGTAGCGTCGTGGTGTACAACCCGGCGCTGGGGTCCAAGGCCGACGAGTGGAGGCTTAGGTGGCAGAGGGAAATAGCCGGCGGGTGAGGCGGTACTTAATCCCTCCGCTTTTTTTCCTCTCCGTATTTACAGCCCCTTACATCATTCTCCTGGCTAAATACGGCGTCTCCCTGCAGGTGGACAGCTACGTGCTTTGGGTTTTCGCGTTTACTTGGGTCCAGGCGGCGGCCTCGGCGGCTTTGTCTCTGGCGGTGGGGCTTGCCCTGGTGCCGGCGTATGTCCGGTTTCCCTGGGTTAAGCCCGTGGCTCTTGTGCCGTTTTTCGCCCCCGCCCTCTCCACTGTGGATGCGTTGATTAGGCTCCACGGGGACTTCATGTACGGGCCGTGGGGCATCGTGGTGGCGCACGCCGTGTATTACGGGCCCTACGTGGCGCTGGTTGTGGAGTCTAACCTCAGGTCTATCCCGGCCGACTTGCTGGAGGCGGCCGATCTATACGTGAGGAGGGCCGCCACAAGGCTGAAGATTGTCTTCGCCGAGTTGCGTCCCGCGGTTTTGTACTCCTTCTTTACCGTGTTTATCTTCAGCTTTCTCAGCTTCACAACCCCGCTTCTCCTAGGCGGCAGATACCCCACCCTTGAGCTACTCGTCTATATCTACGCCACCTCCTTCGCCTCTACGGACCTCGTTGCCAGCCTCGTGTTGCTGGGCCTACTCTCCTCGGCTGTACTCGCCCTTCCCCTCCTCAAGGTCCCGGCGCCCCCGCCTGCGGAGCCCGCCCCGAGGACCCCCGCCGTGGGGCCCGTCCCCACGGCGTTTTCCCTCGGAGTAGCGCTTTATTTCTTCGCTGTGGCCTTCTACATCTTCTCGCCTCTGCTGGAGCCCCGCGGCGTTGAAGCCGCGGTTCGGCCTCTGTTTAACAGCTTCGCCGTGGCGCTGACGGCGTCTGCGGCGGTGCTTCTCGTGATGTTGGCCTTCCTGGTTTCGGACTCCGTCGGCTCGCGGCTACCCGCGTTGACATATGTGGTTACGGTCTCCCTCTCAAAAAGCCTCTTCGCCCTCGGCTTCTTCCACATGGCCCAGCCGCTGTACGGCACCTTGCTTATTCTAACGGCGGCCTACTCAGTAGTTATCGCCCCGCTTGCTTACTCCCTCGTCAAGCCCTCCTGGGAGAAGATAAGAATAGATACCAGGGAGGCTTGCGTCTTGTACCTGGGTCCTTTGAAATGCGTCACGCGGATAATAAGCGAAGCCCTCGGCCCAACCCTCGTGCAGACTTGGCTGGTGGCCCTTGCCTCTTCTCTATCTGAGACGACGCTGGCGTTGATGCTCACCACGGGCGGCGCCGCGACGCTCTCCGCAGAGGCCGTCCGACTCCTCACCTCAAGAGCGCCAGACTTGATCGAGATGGGGCATTTCTACTCGGCGGTGCTCGCCCTTTTGGTGCTGGTGCTACTCGCCGCGTCGCGGCTCATAAAGCCGAGACCCTACTCCATCTGAGGAAAGCACTTCCCCTTCACCACGTCGAAGGAGAATGACCCTGACCGCGGCGGCTTAGGTGTGACGATTCTTACGTGTTGCCCCTCCACCTCCGCCAAAACCTCGTATCTCCCGGCCTTGTACCACACGGCGACGACGCGGCCGACGTAGGTGGTGCCAGGCGCCGCGTCCCACGGCCTGAAGTAGAAAAAGCCGCAGTCTGCCCTCAGCCGGTTTGTGTAGCCGAGGAACTGGGCCACCTTGGGCGTCGGCGGGTTTTCAAAAAGCTCTACCGCGTCTCCTTGGGCCGCCACCTGGCCGTCCATGAGGACAACCAGTCGGCTTGCGACGAAGGTCGCCTCCTCGAAGTCGTGCGTGACGTACAACACGGTACGGCCCTTAGACGCCTCGTAGATATAGGGCAGGACCTCCCCCCTCAGCGGGGTGTCCAGCGCCGTGAGAGGCTCGTCGAGAAGCAAAACGGGAGGCTCCAACACAAGCGCCCTGGCGAGGGACACCCTCTGTTGTTGCCCTCTGCTGAGCTGGGCGGGGTACCTCCCAGCTAGGTGCCCAAGCCCCAAGACTTCCAAAACCTCGCGCGCCCTCCGCACAGCCTCCTGCCTAGATGCGCCGCGAGAAATGAGCGGCTCCGCCACGTTTTCCAACACGGTGAGGGAGGGGAAGAGGGCGGGGCTTTGGAAGACGAGCCCCACTCCGCGGCGCCAGGGCTCGAGCGTCGTCACGTCGCGTCCGTCTATATATACACGGCCTTCGTCCGGCATGACAAGCCCCGCGACGATGCGGAGCAACGTGGATTTGCCGGATCCTGAGGGCCCCACGACGGCCACCCTCTCCCCCCTCCCCACCTCTAGGTCTATAGGTCCCAGTATGAAGTCGCCGAAGCTCCTCTTGACTGCTCTGAGGGATAGCGCCATTACTTTACGACGGCCTTGACGCGGAGTATGCCGGGCGCCGTGATGATCTCCTCCACCTCGTAGTTGAGCTCCTCTAGGAGGCACTGGACGGCTTTGGCGGTGACCTGGACGCTTTCTAGGCTGTAGCCGACTCCTATCGTGTCCATGGTGAACTCTCCGTCTTTCGCCTTGACCTCGAAGCGCTTAGCAGGCACCACCCTCGCCACGTAGGGCGCCAGCTCAACCGCCTTTTCCAGGTCTCCAAACACCGCCTTGATGTAGGCGGCCAGCATCTTGCCGGCGTCGCACCAAGCCCGTGTCACGGCGTCGGGGTTTTCCTTATACATCTCCACTATCATCCTGTCGAGGACCCTGCCCGGCACAGGTACGCTTTCTACCTCCGTCATAACCCTGTAGAACTGGGCTATCTCCTTTATCTGGGCTACGCTGTAGCCCTGGCGGATGAGGTCCAGCCCCACGGCAAGAATCTGGTTGGCAAGGGCATACTGCGTCATGCCCAGCTCCTCGGCTGTGTTAGCAAGCACCTCAGCAACCTCCTTAGCCACGGCGATGTTCACCCTGTCTTTCTTCATGTTCATAAACCATAAAAATCTGCACCGTTTTAAATGTTGTGTACATTATGCGATAAATAGATGAGGTTGCATCCACATATCTATCAGAAATAGATTTCGAAACAGATTTTACAAAAATTAAAAGAACACTTGGAAAATTTTTAAATACACAATGTTAATAGCGTGTGAGGCGCTACGCCATTGTGGGCCCGGTAAACGTGGGCAAGTCCTCTCTGTTTTACGCCCTCACAGGTTTTTACGTAAAGACCGCGAACTACCCCGGCACCACTGTGGAGATACACAAGGCGTATCTGAGACGGGACGGCGAAAAAATCGAAATCATCGACCTGCCGGGGGTTATAAACCCCGAAAACCCCCGCGACGAAGACGAGAAGATCGCCATGAAGGAGATAGCGGAGGGTTCCTACGACGGCGTGGTGGTCGTCGCTGCGCCCCACGCGGTTGGAAACGCCTTGAAAATAGCAGAGGTGGCCAGCAAGTACAAGCCGGTAGCCGTGGTTTTCAACATGGCCGACCTCTGGACCCCGCCTTATTCGGAGGAGGAGCTTTCCAAGGCCCTTGGCGTGCCTGTGGTCTACGTGTCGGCCACCAAGAGAAGCGGCGTGGAGAAGCTGGTGAAACTGTTGGTAGAGGGGCTTCCCAGGGGGACGCCGCGCCCGATCAAGTTGGAGCCTCCCGCTACCGCGGCGGTTAAGTCCTCCGTCTTGGCTCGCCCCGTCCTGGCGCTTCTGACGTTGGTGGCGCTGGGCTTCGCCGCGGGGCTTTTCCTCATGGCTGTCGTCGAGGGCATCACGCCGTGGGGCGCTGAACTGCCCGTGTCGATAGTACAGCTCTTGGACGCAGTTGACGGCGCCGTGTCCAGCTGGATTCTGGAGAACCTAGGCGGGCTTGCCGGCCGCTTCGTGGCGGAGGCCTTGTGGGGGACCTTATTAACTTTGTTAACAATATCGGTATACGTCTTTGTGGCTCTTTCGCTCATCACGCTGTATGAAGACAGCGGCGTGATTGCCCTCCTCTCCAGAAGCCTTGAGAGGCAACTAACACGTCTGGGCATACCTCCCCGGGGCGTCGTCTGCCTCTTTGTGGGGGCCTCCTGCAACGTGCCCGCTGTGGCCGCGGCTAGGGTGCTGTGGGGGAGGGCAAACCGCGTCCTTACCGCTCTGCTGTTGCCATATGTGCCCTGCGTCGCGAGGCTCGCCATCTTCGCCGCTGTGGCGACCGCCGCCTTTGCCCACATGCCGTATCTCATACCGCTCGCCGTGTTCCTCCCCTACGCAGTCGCCTT
>JAVVGH010000026.1:0-9508 GCA_032249215.1 Pyrobaculum sp. | reverse complement strand
AGACACGTTGATGGCTACGCCGTGGTACGTCACGTCTCTCTCCACGGCGATCCCCACACTGGCTATTTTCCTCCCCCTCACCCAGACTCCTCTGTGGCTCGGGTTCCCCGACGCCTCTATGCCGTATCTCCTCAACGTCTTCACAACGGCGTCTTCCAAGGCGTCTATGTAACGCCTCAGCGGCCACCGCAGGCGCAGAATGGGGTAGACCACCGCCTGGCCCGGTCCGTGGTAGGTGGCGTCGCCGCCTCTCTCCACGACGTACACGGGGACATCCCAGCGCAGTATGTTGTTAAGCCTGCCGTGTCTTCCCACGGTCACTACTGGCTCGTGTTCTGTGACTAGGGCTACCTCCTCAGCCTGACCCCCTGCGACGGCCCTATGCAACGACTTCATCAACAGCCAGGCATCGGAATAGGCAGTCCTCCCAAGCCACACCACCTTCACAGCTTCGCCACGTGGGTAGGCCTCCCTAGGGCAGCTTCGGCCAACTCCACGAACAGCTCCGAGAGGGTAGGATGGGGATGCACCACCAGCGCCAAGTCGTCAACCGTGGCGTAGAACTCCACCAGAGCCGCCGCCTCGCCCGCCAACTCCGAAACCCCGCTCCCCACTAAGTGGACGCCGAGGATCACGCGGCTCTCAGCGTCGTACACGAGCTTGGCCAACCCCTCGGAGGACCCTGTGGCCACTGCCCTACCGACGGCAGTCAGCGGGATCCTCACCGACTTGGCCTTGTACCCCCTCCCCGCGGCCTCCTCCTCGGTGAAGCCCACCGAGACCACCTCGGGCTCGCTGAAGACTACAGCGGGCACCGCCCTAGGTTCATAAGCCGACTTCAAGCCGGCGATGTTCTCTACCGCTACCTTGGCCTGGGCGTAGGCCTTGTGGGCGAAGTAGGGCGGCCCCGTCAGGTCACCTGCGGCGTAGACCCACGGGAGGCTCGTCCTCATGGAGCTGTCCGTCTTCACGGCGCCGCGCTCATCCACCTGTAGCCCCAACGCGGCGAAGGGCCCCAGCCTCGGGCGCCTCCCCGCCGCCACGACGGCGACCTCGACCTCCGCCCTTCTCTCCCCGCCGGGCGTGGATAGGCGGAGCTCCAACCCGCCGCCGGTGTCGCGGAAGCCTACAACTCTAGAGGACGTGAACACCTTGACGCCTCTCCCAGCCAGCGCCTTCTCCACCTGCCTAGACAAGTCGGCGTCAAGCCCCGGCAACAGCCGATCCACAACCTCAACGAGGTAGACCTCCACGCCGATCATCGAAAAAAGCGAGGCAGTCTCCACGCCTGCGGCGCCGCCGCCTATAATCGCGACTGACGTCGGGGCCTTCTCCAGCCTAAGAACCTCTCTGGTCCCCAGGACCCTCCCCCCGCGGGGTAGCTCCCTTAGATCCACGGGCTCACTCCCGGTGGCAAGAAGCAGATAGTCGTACTCCACCCTCCGGCCTTCCACCTCCACCGACTTCGACGGCCCCGGCTTGGCCACGCCGCGGATCACCTCAACCCCAGCCGACTTCAATAAGAACTCTATGCCGCGCCTAAGTCTCTCCACCACCTTATCCCTCCACTGGGCGGCCTCCTCCCATTTAAAGGAGAGCTGGCCTGACAGCCACGGCGCTGAGGCCGCCGCCTTGTAAACCGCGGCGGCGTGTAGCAAGGCCTTGGATGGGATACATGCGTAGTTGGTGCACTCCCCGCCTAGGTGCTCAGCCTCAATCAACGTGACGTCGATGCCGAGCTGCCTAGCCCTTATCGCCGCCACGTAGCCAGCAGGTCCGCCGCCGACCACCACCAGCTTCATAACAAAAGCGCCTCAGGCCTCTCGAGAAGTTCCTTTACCTTGTTGACAAACCTCGCAACGTAGGCGCCGTCCACCACCCTGTGGTCGAAACTCACGGCCACTAGGGCGATGTCCCTAATCTCGATCCTATCCCCCACCACCCACGGCTTTTTCCTGGCCCGCCCCACCGCCATGATTGCGGCCTCTGGGTAGTTCAAGATTGAGAGCCCGCCGAGCCCACCCACGGCGCCGATGTTGCTGATTGTGAAGGTGGAACCCCTCACGTCTTGTATATCCAGCTTGCCGGCCCTGGCCTTTTCCGCCAATGAGCCGATCTCCCTCGCCAGCTCTAAGATGCCTTTCTTATCGGCGTTTCTCACAACGACGACCACCAGCCCCTGGTCCGTATCTACGGCAACTCCGATATTGATCTCCTTCTTAACCACAATGACGTTTTTCTCCTCGTCGTATTCAGAGTTCAGCATCGGGTACTCCCTAAGCGCCTGCGCCACAGCCCTCACGAAGAAGGGCAACACGGTGAGCCGTATGCCACGTCTCTCCGCTTCGGCCTTAAGCCTCTCGTGTAGCCGCAACAACTCTGTCAAGTCAACCTCCTCGAGGTGATAGGCGTGGGGGATAAGCCTCTTGGCCTTTGTCATCTTCTCCGCCACAGCCCTCCTCACCCCCCTAACTGGCACGACCTCCGCCTCAGCTGTATGCGGCGCCTCAGCGGCCTTGGGGACTTCTGCGGCCTTCGGCGCCTCCTTGCCCTTAAGCCCCTCGGCGAATTTCTTCACATCCTCTACGGTGATCACGCCGCCCGGGCCTGTCCCCCTCACCTTAGAGAGGTCAACGCCGAGCTCCCTAGCCAGACGGCGAGCCGCAGGCATGGCCGCCACCTCGCGGGGGGCCGGCTGGCCCGTCTGCGGCTTCTCAGCCGACGCCTCCCCAGCCGGCTCGATGACGCACAGCGTCTGGCCGACCTTAACCACTTGGCCCTCGCCGACTAGGATCTTGACCACTCTGCCGCTGGTGGGGGCGGGCAGGGTGACCGTCGCCTTCTCGGTCATGACGTCCACCAGCGGGTCGCCCTCCTTTACGTAGTCGCCCTCTTTGACGTGCCACTTAACCACCTCGCCCTCTACGAGGCCCTCTCCCAGGTCGGGGAATTTGAACTCCATTAGTACGCCATGACCCTGTCTATTGCCTTCAGCACCCTCTCCACCGTGGGGGCGTACACCGCGTCGTGGGCTACGGGGCTCTGGGGCACGTCAGGCCCGGCTAGCCTCACCACGGGGGCCACGAGCTTATCGACTGCCTTCTCGGCGACTATCGCGGCTACTTCAGCCCCAAGGCCTCCCGTCTTCGGGGAGTCGTGAATTATTATCAGTCTGCCGGTCTTAGAGACGCTTTTCAGTACTGTGTCGATGTCCATGGGGTTGAGCGTCTGGAGATCCACTACCTCCACCGAGGCCTTGGCCTTCTCCGCGGCCTCGAGGGCTCTGTGGACCATGGCGCCGTAGGTCACGATCGTCACGTCGTCACCCTCTCTGGCTATTCTCGCCTTTCCGATTTCCACGACGTAGTCCTCCTCTGGCACCTCCTCACGGGGGGCTCTGTACAAGATCTTCGGCTCTAGAAACACCACCGGATCCTCGCCTCTAATGGCCGCCTTTAGTAAACCCTTAGCGTTGTAGGGCGTGGAGGGCATGACCACCACTAGGCCGGGGGTGTGTACGAATATGGCCTCGGGGCTTTGGCTGTGATAAAGGCCAGACTTAACGCCGGAGCCCACCGGCGTCCTCACCACCACCGGCGCCTTGTATTCCCCCCCAGATCTGTACCTAAGCTTAGATATGTGGTTTAGAAGCTCGTCGGCGCCCATCCATATGAAATCCACGAACTGTATCTCGGCCACGGGCTTAAGACCTGCCATGGCCATGCCGAGGGCGAAGCCGAGGATGCCCCCTTCGTTGATCGGCGTGTCTATAACCCTCTCGGGGCCGAACTTCTCATAGAGCCCTTCTGTGATTAGAAAGACCCCGCCCTTCCTCCCCACGTCCTCCCCCAGCACGACCACTCTCTCGTCTCTCGCCATCTCCTCGTGAAGCGCCATGTTGATGGCCTTGGCCATGTTGGCCATCATAGGTCCTCCAGCCACTCGCGTAGCGTCCTCGGCACGAAGCTGTAGACATCTTTGACGGCTTCGTCGATGGGCACATCCGGCTGCGCCTCGGCGGCCTTAGCCGCCTCCTTCACCGCTTGCTCAGCCTCTTCCCACACGGACTTAATCTCTCCGTCTTTGTAAATACCTGACCACGTGAGGAACCTCTCCAGTAGGCTGACGGGGTCGCGGCGGCGCCATTCTTCAGCCTCCCTGGGGTCTCTGTACCTAGTGAGGGGGTCGTCAGCCGTGGTGTGGGGGCCAAAGCGGTACGTCACGTATTCCACAAGCACCGGCTCCCTCCGTCTCGCCTTCTCCACGGCCCACTTCGCTGTTTTCACCACCGCGAGCAGATCCATGCCGTCCGCCGAGACGCCCTCCATGCCGTACGCAACGGCCTTAACGGCCAGCCTCCCCACGGCGGTCTGCCTGGCGACGGGGACTGATATGGCGTACTGGTTGTTGTACACAAAAAACGTCGCGGGCACCCTATACACACCTGCGAAGTTCAGCCCGGCGTGGAACCCGTTTGTCGAGGTGCCGCCGTCGCCTATGTAGGCGGCCACCACCTCCTCTCTCTTCATGTACTTAAGGGCGTAGGCGAAGCCGGCGGCGTATATGTACTGATGCCCTATGGGGGCTCCCATGGACAAGAAGCGCCACTTCTTGAAGCCGCCCCACTCAATTGTGAGGTTCCTCCCCTTGTCTGGGTCGCCTATCTTTGCGAAGAACTTAGCCCAGATGACCTCCAGCGGCACCCCCCTGGCAATTAGGAGAGTGAGGTTTCTGTAGTAGGGCGCGATCCAATCGTCGGGCTTCAGCGCCAGCGCCGTGCCGGCGTCGGCGGCTTCGTGGCCCTCGTGAGGGCCATAGGTAGACTTGACCTTCCCCATTCTGTGATACAGCAAGGCTAGTTTGTCGAGGACTCTCCCCAGCACCATCCACCTATGAGCGCTGAGGAGCTCTGACTCAGCTGGTTTATAGCCCACCTCGTAGGCCTCGCCGGGGGACCCATCGTCGTTGAGGACTCTGAAGACCCGGGGCTCTCTTACCTCTGTGATATATTGTCTAGGGATTTCTAAACTTGTCTCTAACATTGCGAAAGTTTCGAAATTAGTATTTAAATCTTAACTTATATACACTATATTTTTCAAGGCCTCCTTATATAGGTAATACGATCTGTAGGAGCTACGCACAAGAGGCCCAGCGGCCACGGCCTTGAAGCCCATGGACCT
This sequence comes from Pyrobaculum sp., assembly GCA_032249215.1. GTDB lineage: Archaea > Thermoproteota > Thermoprotei > Thermoproteales > Thermoproteaceae > Pyrobaculum. The sequence goes on along the minus strand of JAVVGH010000026.1, from coordinate 4,328 downwards.
GGCAACCTCAGCCAACCTCTCGAACTCCTCCGGAGTCACGTACCGCGCCGGCTTTAGATGCCTAGGCGAGCCGCCGGGTCTGAGGTACTGTCCGATGGTGACTATGTCCACGTCCGCCCTCCTCAAGTGGTCTAGCGTCTCCACCACCTCCTCGAAGCTCTCCCCCAGGCCCAGCATTATGCCGGACTTAGTCAAAGACATCCCAAGGTCCTTGGCCTTCTTCAAAACGGCGAGAGACCTCTCGTAGCTGGCTCTCGGGTCTCTCACATACGGCGTGAGCCTCCTCACGGTCTCCACATTGTGGGCGAAGACATCCGGCGAGGCATAGACCACGCTGGCAACCGCAACCTCGTCGCCGCGGAAATCGGGAACCAACACCTCCACCAAGGCCCCGGACTTCTTCAGCCTCCTCACAGCCGCCGCAAACACAGAGGCGCCCCCGTCTGGGAGATCGTCCCTAGCCACTGAGGTGATCACGACGTAGCGGAGGCCCAACTCCGCCACAGCCCTTGCCAGCCTCTCCACCTCCCCAGCGTCGATAAATCCACGCGGGTTGCCGGTCCTCACAGAACAGAAGCGGCACGACCTAGTGCACACCTCCCCCAGAATCATAAACGTAGCCGTGCCTTCACCCCAGCAACTAAAGACGTTGGGGCACCTCGCCCCCTCGCACACCGTGTAGACACCGTGGCGACTCAGCACTGACCTAATCCTCTTAATGTTCCCGTAGTCGCCCGCGGCTGTCGCAACCCACCCAGGTAACACATGGACATGCGAAATGTATAATTTAACAATGCCCAGCCAACGCTGGGACAGCGACGTCCTCTCTAGTTAACCAAAAATGCTGGACTATCGACTTAGGGTGAATAGCCCCGCGCGGCCGTGGCCTACATCATCAATATAAAACAGAAATATCTCGACACAGCGATAGAGAATGGACGTTACCTTTGGCAACTTCCGAGCTTTTTCAGCACCGCTATTAGGAAGCCCAGGCCTTTCTGCACCTCTGGGTCCCTCAGCGCCGAGAGGAGGCCGAAGAGGCCCACGGGCTTAGCGTCCTCAGCCGCGGCCAGGGCGTAGGTGAGGCAATCCACCTTGGAACTGTCCATGGCCAGGTTTGTCCCCGCTATCAATGCCACCTCCTGCAACTTCCCCACCTTCTCCATGAAGTCTCTGGTGAGGAGGCCCTCTGTGAAGAACCTGAGGGAGGCCGCCGCGTTGAGCAGATCGTCCAACACGCCGCTACGTTTAAAGTCGTAAAGCGTGTTGACGAGCTCCTTTAAGATGTCTGCACGCTGAACCAAGGCGGTAAGCGCGTCGAGCGTCTTCTCGTCCTGGAGTAGCTCGAGTAGCTTGTCGAGCTTCTCCTCAGCCGCGCTCATAGCCCGCACCTAATGGCCGACCATATCGAGTAGTTAGTCATGTCCTTCAGCCTTAGGAAGAAGCGGCTCGACGGCGGCGGGTACTTAGCCGGGTTCTCGTAATTCCAGGAGACCTGCGTCGCCTCCTCGAAGCCGGTCAAGATGAAGCATATCACCCTACCGTTGTACTTGGTGTCGGCGTGGCCCAGCTGGATCTCCTCGGCGATGCGGGAGCCACCACCTCGCTCTGGAAGTGCGCCACGGAGCCGGCCTTGGGCACCGGGAGGTTGGTGGCGTCGCCCAGCGCCATCTCCGCCCCCGTGGCGCCCTGGGCCTGGATCTGAAGCGTGTTTTTATCCACAGGCACCCATCCCGCCTGGTCCCCTATGCCGGATTTAACCACCACCTCCGCGCCGCCGTGCGGCGGCACGGCCACTACCAAGTCGGCCTTTATCTCCTCCGGGCCGGAGACCTTGCCGGGCTCTATGGCGTTTACCTGGAACTTGGTCTTGTATTCAAAGCCCCAGAGCTTAAGTTGCTCCTCAAGGAACTTGTTGACCTGGGGCTGGGCGTGGAGGTGTGGGGCCACGGTCGTAAACACGACCTTGGTCTTGGCCCTGAGGCCCGTGGCCATTAGGTAGTCGTTGAGAAGGCCCATGAACTCGTAGGGCGCCACGGGGCATTTATACGGCGCCGAGGTCACGGAGACCACGACCGTGCCGCCGTTGAACCTGGATAAGGCCTCCCTGAGCCTCCTGGCGCCTTCATAGGTCCATAGGGTGTGCCAGGCCTGGCCGAAGCCGGGAAACGCATCGGTCTTCACCACGGCGCCTGTACCCACCACGAGGTAGTCATACTTAAGCTCCTTCCCCGACTGGAGGACCACCTTCTTATTCGGCAGGTCGATCTTGGCCGCCGGCTCCCTCTCCACCCTCACCAGCGGCGATATCAATTTGTTTACAGGCCTAAACATCACGTCGGGAGGTAGCTCCGAGAACGGCACACAGAGGAACCCGGCTGATAAACCTGTTTCTCCTGAGGCTCCACCAGGGTGATCGAGACCTCGCCCCTCCTCACCTCGGAGGCCAGCTTCGACGTCAGCTTATTGGCCGTAAACAGACCCCCGACACCTCCTCCCACTATTACAACGGACTTGGGCATGGGCGAGGCGTTCGGATTTTGATTTAAGGCTTATTAACGCTACGATGTTTAATAACGAACCTGCATCTTTTTAGAACAAGCTGTTAAAACGTCAACGGCAGGTATCCCTCTCTTAGCAACGTAGCGAGGCGTTCCCCATAGGGGGCGAGCTTGATGCCCCTCTTGGCGAGTTCTTCGGCTATGCCGTGGCCCTCCGCGTATCTGACACATGCGGAGTCCACAACCCCCGCCGCCGCGAGCTCGTTCACCATCTTCATCAAGTCGCCGTCGAGCTTCGCCAGCCTCCTCTGGCTGGGGCCGAAGAAGAGTAGCTTAACGTCGTCGAACCGCCTGTGTGTCCAGGACCGGTACACGAAGACGATAGCGACGTCAAACTTCTCGTCGTCTGAAACCACTGTAACCACCACCTTGGCCATGCCTCCCCCTCGGAGCGGCTATATATACTTAACCGCCGCAACAGCTCAGCTTCGACGGGTCTGTGTAGAAGGCCAGGGCGGCTAGGCGCGCCGCTTCGCCGAGCGAGGGGAAGCTGGGCAGGAAGTCCACGAGGTCGTCCACGGTGAGCCCCATCTGTATGGCGAGAGCGAAGAGGTTAATCACCTCCTCGGCCTCGGGAGCAACGACGAGGGCCCCCGCGATTTTGCCCCGCCTCACCGACACCCTCCAGGTCTCCGGGTAGGTGTTGATCTTTATGAAGCCCCTCAGCTGCCCCTTGGTCCATGCGGCGGCCACCGCATCCACGGGCGCCGCCCTGCACCTACACCCTATGCCCCCTCTTATCATGTCCTCCTCCCTGAGGCCCACAGCCGCCACGGGCGGGTCAGTGAAGACGACCCTGGGCACGGCCAGGGGGTTGAACTTGGCGTCTCCCCCCAGGGCGTTTACCGCCGCCGTCACGCCCTGCCTCGCAGCGGCGTTCTCCAGATACCGCACGCCCCACAAGCCCCCGGTCACGTCCCCCGCGGCGTAGACGCCGGGGAGGGATGTCTCCATCCTCTCGTCCACCTCAACCCCGCCGTGGGGGCCGAGCCTCAGGAGCCCGCCCAGCGGCTCCACGTTGGGGATCCGGCCGGCGGCGACGAAGACCGCCTCCGCCGCCACCACGCCGCCCGTGTGCCTCACCTCCACGCCGCCGTCCTTAGCCTCGACGGCGGTTGCCTCGCCCCTCACGAGCCCCACGCCCTCCTCCCGCAACAGCTCCTCCACGAACTTGGAGGCGGCCTCCTCCTCGTATTTAAGGAGGGCGGATCTGTAGATTATCCACGTCTTCACGCCCAGCCTAGCCAGCGCCTGGGCCAGCTCCACGGCCACCGCGCCTCCGCCTATGAAGACGACGGAGGAGGGCATGCGCCCCGCCGAGAAGAACTCCTCGTTTGTGAAGGCCAGGCCCCGCCTGAAGGCCTCCTGCAGGCCCTTGATCTCGGGGATCCTCGGCCTAGACCCCGTGGCCACGATTATCCTCCTGCCCTCCAGCACTCTTCCGCCCACCTCCACCTCCTGCGCGCTTCTCAGCCTCCCGTAGCCCTCCACCACCTCCACGTCGTAGTACGCCAAGACATCTTCATACTTCTCCTTCCTAAGCCTCTCCACCACCTCACGCATATGCGCCATCAGCGCCTCCCCATCCACCTCCACCTTGGCGGAAAGCCCCCTGAAGTACGGTCTCTCAGCCGCCCGCTTCAACGCGGCGGCCCTTATTAAAAACTTGCTGGGGACACACCCCACGTTCACGCAGGTGCCACCCAGCCTCCCCGCGTTCACAAGGGCGACCCTGGCGCCTAGCTGAGCCGCCTTAACCGCCGCGGC
>JAVVGH010000025.1:0-9552 GCA_032249215.1 Pyrobaculum sp. | reverse complement strand
TCCACGGCGGCTTTGACGCCTGCGCTTAGTCTTTTGTTTCAAGAGGAGTACGGAATGACGCCCCAAGACGCCGGGATGTTGCTCGGGCTTCAGGCTCTCGCCATGGCTATCTCTGCGCCTCTGGCGGGTCGGCTGAGCGACAAGACGTCCCCCTCTGCGGTGTCGGCGGGGGGCGCCGCCCTCCTCGCCGCGTCGCTCTTCGCATATTCGCACGTGGCGCTCTCTAGCCCCTCTCCACATCTTCTGTTCCTCATGGGGGTTGGCTTCGCCTTTTTTATCGTGCCCAACACCACTCTTATCCTTTTGTCTGTCCCGCCTGCGAGGAGAGGCACCGCCTCCGCTCTGGTTGCCGAGGCGCGGGTGGTGGGCCAGTCGCTCAGCAACGCGGTGGCGGTCAACGTGTTGAAAAGCTACTCAAGCCTCCCCAGCGGCGTGTCTGCTCTTCTCCTCCTCCTCTCCGCCGTGGCCGTCGCCACCGCCGTGTTGTCTACGGCTAGATACATAGCGATGCGGCTTTAATTTTCATGATATTTCATTTCTTACTTCTGAAGAGATGACTATCTGTTTATCGAGATGTAGTTAGGTTAATTTTTAAAGCGGGGTTGATGCGTTGACATGCTCTGGGCGGTGTCGGTCATAGCTCTTTTACTCATCTTAGCCATAATCAGAACAAGGGATAACATCCTCGCCGCTGTCTCTCTCACATTTCTAGGGGTGGCCGTGGCGGGGGCCGTGTGGGTTCTGCACCCTGAGTTCTCGGCGGCTTTCATACTGATTACGCTTGTGTACGTGGTGGCGGCCTTGACCTTGGTTATAGTGGCGGCGGCCAGCCTCTCCGAGGAGAACCGCACCGTTGAGATGAGGCCTGTGGCCTTGGCGGCACTGGGGGCGTTGCCCCTCCTCCTGCTCCCGGGGGCGGGGCGGGGGGCGTTGACCACCTCCGTCGACCCCGTGTTGCTACCGCTTGCGGCGGTTCTGCTGCTCTTCTCCTTCGTCGTTGCGGCGAGGCTGTCCCATGACTGAGCTGGTGTTTCTGGTGTTGTTGCTGGCGGGCGGCGTGGCGACTGTGGCGGTTGCCAACTCGCTGGTGCGGGTGATAATCGGCGCCGAGGTGGCCATCATGGCGGGGATCTGGGGCGCCTCGCTGTCGCGCGACTTGTCCCTCCTGGCGGTCGCCGCCGTCGTGGGCGTGGCGGAGACGGTGCTTATGGTGGCCGCGGTGTATAGGCTGGCGAGGGAGGGCCATGTATAGCGACGTCTTCCTCCTGGCCACAGCCATCTCCGGCGTCTTCGCACTGGCGGCGCTGAGGCTGGGGCTACCGGCGGCCCTCGCGGCGACGGCCGCCATGTTGCTCTTCCTGGTGCCTGGGAGGGGCACCTTGGCGGTGCTTCCCTACGTGGGGGAGGTTGCCGTCTCCATGGACTTCTACAAGTTGCCGTTTGTGGTCACTTCAGTGACCTTGGGTCTGCTGGTGGCCTTCTACTCGCCGCCTTACCTCCGCCACCTGGGGGCGCCCCGGTGGTACTACGGCGTGCACGTCCTCTACGTCCTCTCCTTTGTCTACATAATACTTTTCGAGAACCTCATCTTCGTCTTCCTGGCGCTGGAGCTCAGCATAATCACCAGCTTCTTGCTGATCTGGTACTTCGGCTACGGCAACCGCAGGTTCGTGGCCTTGCTGTATTTCGTGTGGGCCCAGGTGGGGTCCATACTCTTCTTAGTAGGTGTGGCGATTTCGGGTACGCTGACTGCTGACGTATTCAGGTCGGCTGGGGTTGCCTCGTTGCTGGTCTTGCTTGGCTTATTGGTGAAGATGGGGACTGCGGGCGTGCACTTCTGGCTTCCCTACGCCCACGCAGAGGCGCCGACGCCCCTCAGCGCCTTGCTGTCGCCGGTCCACGTGGGGCTTATGGCGTACTGGATCTGGAGGCTTAAGGAGTACGCTGGCTGGCCTCTTGACGCGCTCTTCCTCTACGGTCTCGTGACGGCGGTCTACGGCTCTCTGCTGGTGTTCCGCGAGACGGACTTCAAGAGGGCGTTGGCGGACTCCACCGTTGCCAACATGGGCCTCCTGGTGGCGGCGGCCGCCATAGACAACGAGTCAATTAGCTACGCCGCGACGGCCCTTCTGTTTGTGGGGCACGCCTACGCCAAGGCCGCCCTCTTCATGCTGGCAGGACTCTACATAGTGGCGCTCCACACCAGGTCCATCGGCGAGGCGAGGTGGGACCGGCACCTCCTCGCCGTGAGCGTGCTGGGCTTCGTGGCGCTGGCGGGGCTCTTCGGCATCAACCTCATCGGCAAGGCGTATGTGGCGGCTGGCGTGCCTCCGCTTCTCTACATGGTGGCGTTGGCGGTCGCCGCCTTGGTCTCCACCGCCGTCTACAGCTTCTACCTCTTCAACCAGATGTATAGAGCCGGCGAAGGCAAGGTGGAGTACCCCGCGGAGATGTACGCCGCGGTCTTGGCCGCCGCCGCCGCGCCTTATCTCCTCCTCCTCCTGCTTCCGCTATGGTTAGTCTAGAGCTACTGCTGGCCGTAGCCTTCGCCGCGGCTCTTCTCGACTTCTTCGCAACTAGGGGCTACGCCGCGGCCGCCGCCGGCGTCGTTATGCTGGCCGGGTTGCTGGTTGGCGCCGGGCCCGCGACGCCGTATCTCAAGCCCAGCGAATTTGCCGCCTTCGTGGCGGGGGTCTACCTGGCGATTGTCGCGTATTCCCACTTCTACATGAGGGGCGCCGAGCGGCTCGGCTGGTTCTGGGGGTGGATGGGGGCGTTCTTCGGCTCCATGGAGCTTTTCCTCCTCGCAGACCACTGGGTGCTTCTTCTCCTGGGGTGGGCTGGGCTTGACCTGGCGAGCTGGGGACTCATATTGACCTACCGCGACGACAACGAGATGGGGTTCGTCGGGGACGGGAGCCGGGCAGGCGGCATCTCCTGGCTCTGGCCCCCCTCGTCTTCTGCGATCAGGGCGATAGTGGCCGTGGAGGTGGGCACGGCCTCCCTCCTCGTGGCTTCTGCATATATGGCGGTGCACCACAACAGCCCGTTTATAAGCGGCTGGGGCCGTGCCGACGACGTAGCGGCGGCGCTTTTCCTCGTGGCGGCGTTTGCCAAGGCTGCTCAGCTCCCGTTTACCGACTGGCTCCTCACGGCGATGTCGGCCCCCACGCCCGTCAGCGCGTTGCTGCACAGCTCCACCATGGTGAAGGCGGGGCCGATACTTCTCCTCAAGCTGGGCCACCTCCTGCCACACTGGGCCGCCGAGGCGGCGTTTCTCGTGGGCTTTGCCACGGCGTTTGCCGGGGGGCTCATCGCGTTGGGGCAGAGAGAGCCGAAGCTTGTCTTGGCCGCCTCCACCGCCTCCTACCTCGGCATGATCACGGCTATCGCGCTGGAGAACCCCAAGGAGGCGGCTCTGCTGATCTACGCCCACGGCTTCGCCAAGGCGGCTCTCTTCATGGCCGTGGGCCACGGCATCCACGCAAGCCACAGCAGGTTTCCGCAGTCGTACCCACTCATCGCCAAAGTTGCAATACTCCTGGGCATGTTGATTTTGGTGGGGGTTCTGCCGGTGGGGGCCTTGGCGAAGAGCGAGGCGCCTCTCTGGACCGTCGCGGTGTCGGCCCTCACCGTGGGGTACCTCGGCAAGCTCCTGCGGCTGCCAGCCACCAACGACTGGGAGCCCATGTGGATCCCCTACACGGCACTTGTGGTGGTGCCCAACTTCCTGTTTATCGGGGCGCCCCCGCCCGTGGTCCTCCTGTCGCTGGCCGGCGGCGTCTTGGCCTTCGCGGGGGAGGTCGAGGTGTTGCGGAGGCGGCTCTACCTGCCGGTGCTGTTTGACCGGGTCGTGCCCTCTGTCTTTAGGGCCACGTGGCGCCTGGCGGCCGCGGTGGACCGGGCTGTGGACAGAGCTCTGCAGAGCTCGGCGCCGCTGTGGCGGCTGGCCGTCGACCTGGTGACGGTGGTGGATTGGCTCGTGGACGTGGCTCTACACGACGGCCTCGTCTCTGCGGTGCGCAGAGCCTCCGCCCAGGTGGCGGGGCTGAAGCTTGAGTACTATCTCTACGTGGCTGGGGTGGCGGCGGCTTTCATAATCGCAGTGGTTCTGGCGCTGGGGATATGGAGCTGAGCTATATACACTACATACTGACGGGGTACTTCGCCGCCAGAGTTCTGATCGGCTTCAGGCGGTGGTCGCTTGCGGTAGATGCCTTATTCATCGGGTTTATTTCTGCGTACATGTGGAGAGATGCGCCGCTTCTGCTCCTCGCCCTCCCCTTCTTCCTCGGCGTCGTCGCGGTGGGAGCCGGCGTATTCAGCGGCTACGCCGGACTTGCCTCAGCGCTTTCCATATACGGAGTTTATCTAATGTTTCAGCCGGCGCCCCACCTCAAGGCGCTGGGCTTTGTCCTAGCCATATTGCCGCCTGCGGCGTTACTCCCCACGTTGAGAGACAGGGGAAGCATCGAGGGGTTGTTTAGATACTTGGTGATTTCCTCCTTCGCCTCCGCCTTCCTCTTCATAGGCCTCGGCCAGCGCGGATCCCCCCTGGGCGAGGCCTTCCTTCTCCTGGCGGTGGCGCTGGAGCTCGGGGTGGCCCCCATGTTTCTCTGGGTCCCCGATGTATACGGCAGGTCGCACCCCGCCGGGCTCGCCATATTGGCAAGCCTGCCGAAGCTCTCCGCGGCCTTCGCCCTACTCGCCTTTAAGCCGGCTCCCCCAGCCGCGCTTGCCTTCCTCCTCGGCGCCTTGTCCATGGCGGTGGGGAACCTCGGAGCGTTGACCAGCGCAGACCTCCGCCGCATATTGGCGTACTCCACCGTGGCGCACTCGGGCTTCGCCGTGTTTATCTACCCCCTCCAGCCCGAGGTCGCCTTAGCGCTTGTGCTCGCCGACGCCTTCGGGAAGCTTGGCCTCTTCTACGCCATGTACGCCGGGACGCCCCCTTGGGCGGCCAAGACGCTGGCTATGCACCAAATCGGGCTCCCCCCGCTTTTCGGCTTCTGGCCCAAGATGCTACTCGTCTTAATCACTGCGGAGCGGCTGGGCTGGGGGCCCGCGGTGTACGTCCTAGCCAACGTGGTGATGGTAGCGCCCTACTACTTCAGGCTTATGGACCAGCTACCGGCCGGCCGCTCAGCGGTGCCCCTAGCGGCCGCCGTCGCCGTGGCCGCGCTCGGAGCCGCGGCCCCCCTATGGCTTATCTATCACGTTTCATCACTATAGACAATTTCAACCTAAGCAATTTTCGGATTAATACTCTATGAAAGTAGAGTTTTGAAAGGGATGATGAATAGAGCCTATGCGCGTCGAAGTAGTCTTGACAACGCCTGCCAGACGCCGTGGGTGTCGCCCTAATCATGTCGTTGCGACGCGCCCGCTCTGTCGGTGCCCGCTCCAGCTTCGGAACGTCTGATGAGGTAAGATTCCGAGAGCTGTGCTTGGCTGTTGCGGCAAGCTGAGATTTTATATTGTGGCTTGCACCTCGGGTAGGGGTACACCGTCAGAGTCATTAGACACCGCGGTGTCTTTCTTGCTACTATCATCACCGGCGCGGAGCCGGCGCCTAGGGTTATTGCCAAACAGAAGGCCTTGGTCCTCCTCGCGGTTTCTACGCCGTATCTATCAGCGAGATGCGCAACTTCTGGGCCAAGGAGTCTCTTAATCGTTTCGGCGATGCAGTCTGGCGTTAGAAACAGTTCCCGCTGGAGGTACTCCCAAAGCTGTATGTTGTGCCCCCGCTCCTCGATATGGGCGACGTCAACCTCGTGGACACACCCTGATCCCATGGCGCCAGACCGCCGTGACGCAGGGGTTGCCGTCCGCATCTGAGGCGTCGTCGGTCACGAATACCCTCGTGATTTCGACGTAAACCTCGATTTCATCTCGGCCGTGGGAGATCTTTACGTAGCCCAGCTCCGAGGAGGCTATGTCGACGGGCCTCTGCGGCAGCGGTATGTTTTGACCGCAGAGATATCCGCTCCGACGCCTCCTCTCAGGCTCCACCTGGAGCTTCGTGAGCAGATTAACAACATACCCCTCCCCTATTTTGGCGACCTCCGCGTCGATCGGTATTATTTTCGTTTCTATCCTTCCAAATAGAGGATGATGTACAACTGCTACAGCAGGCTTGATGTTTTCTACCATCTAGCTTTCCTTAGGATTTCACGGGCTGTTTCCACGTCCTGGAAGTAGTACTCGGCGAACTCTATTTCCACGTTGACCACGCGGCCCCACTCGTCGATCCCAACGATGACATCTGCCCTCCCGGACACCGCCTCCTTAGGCGTCCCGGTGCCCCGTCTGATGATCAAAAGGTCGTCGAGCGCCTTGACTCGTACCTGCTGCACGAGTGGGCTCGACGTGGCTTGTTCCGATGTGGATACAACCTCGTACCTCTGGATCCCGGACCGCGTCGTGTTCACAGGTGGATATGCGGGTTCAACTACGTTGAGAACGCGGAACACGGCCTTAGCGAGGAGGAGGTTTAAATGTATTACTTTTCAAGCTAAGCTGTTCATGTTTACGAGTCCCGAAGAGGTCGAGCTTCTCCGGCTGTGGCGTTTGTACGGAACGCCGACGGTAGCCGTTGCCAACGCCGCGCTCGGCGATTTATCACGTTAGTTCATTATTATAAAAGACAATTTCAACCTAAGCAATCTTTGGATCTACACTTTATAGAAGTAAAGAGTTTTAAAGAGAAAATGGATAGAGCCTATGCGAATTGAAACCGTCTGGCTCGGCCGCGGCGGCCAGGGGATCGTCACGGCAACCTATATAGTAGCCAACGCGGCGGTGATAGACGGCCTTTACGCACTGGCCAACCCGGAGTTTGGCGCGGAGAGGAGGGGCGCACCTGTCAAGGCCTTCCTGACCATTGACAAAAGCCCAATCGAAGATCAGGAGCCCGTCAAGACCCCCGACGTGGTGGTTATCTTTGACGATAAGCTCATCGACACCATGAGGTTCGCCATAGACGCGGTGAAGCCCGGAGGACACGTGATAGTGAACACGGCGAAGAGCCCCGAAGAGATGAAGAAGATTATAGGGAGAAACGACGTCTATCTGGTGCTGCTGGATGCCGTGGGGATAGCCCTTAAACACGTGGGACTGCCCGTGCCCAACGGCCCGCTGGCAGGCGCCTTCTCCAAGGTGATGGGCTTCCCGCGCCTTGAGTCTATAAAGACCGCGTTTGAGACGCAGTTGGGTAAGGCTGTGGAGGAGAACTTCGCGGCGACTAAGGAGGCCTACGAAACCGCCCTCGTCGTCCCGCCGGAGAGGGTGGAACAGGCGGCGAAGCCGAAGGGCGTGATCTCCACCACCTCCGCATTCTTGACGGGGCCCTACGAGATTGTGGGCTGGCCTGAGGTGTCTAAGGCGGGAGCCGTGTTCCCCGGCTCCAGCCTCTTCTACACCACCGGCGGGTGGCGTCTGGAGAAGCCGGTGATCGACCACTCCAAGTGCATCATGTGTAGGAAGTGCTGGATGTACTGCCCCGACGACGCCGTGGTGGAGGCGTGGAAGGAGGTGCAGGGCCCGAGGGGCCGCGTCTTTAGGATGAAGGTAATTGACTTCGACTACCAGTACTGCAAGGGCTGCGCGGTGTGCGCTGATGTCTGCCCCACCGGCGCAATAAAGATGGTGAGGGAGATATGACGGCGCAGGCCCTAGCCCCGGTGGAGAAGAAGGTCGCGCAGAGGAGGATTGCGCTGACCGGCAACCACGCCGTGGCGCTCGCGGTGAAGATGTGCAGACCTGAGGTAATAGCGGCGTATCCCATCACCCCGCAGACGCCCGTTGTGGAGAAACTCGCCGAGTACGTAAACAACGGCGAGCTAGACGCCGAGTACATACCCGTAGAGAGCGAGCACTCCGCCATGTCCGCCGTGATCGGGGCCTCAGCCGCAGGGGCCCGAACCTTCACCGAGACGTCGTCGCAGGGCCTGGGCCACATGTACGAGAATCTGCCCATAGCGGTGGGAATGCGGCTCCCCATAGTGATGGGCATGGCGGTGCGCACCTACTCGGCGCCTATAAACGTGTGGGGCGACTACAGCGATGTGATGTCGATGAGGGAGCTGGGGTGGATCATATACATAGCGCAAAGCGCCCAGGAGGCCTTCGACACTGTTATACAGGCGTACCGCGTGGCCGAGGACTCCCGAGTCCACCTGCCCGTGGTCGTGGCCTACGACGGGTTCTGGACGAGCCACGTCCTCCAGCCGCTAGACGTCCCCGAGGACGAGGAGGAGGTGATTAAGTTCGCCCCAATCACCAGGACCTGGGTTAAGCTCGACGTGGACCACCCCACAGGGCTGGGCGCTGTGGGTACGCCCGAGTGGTACTGGGAGATCAGGTGGCAGGCCGCGGAGGCGCTGAGGGGCTCGCTGAAGGTGATAGAGGAGGTGGACAGGGAGTACGGGAGGCGCTTCGGCAGGGGGTACGGCCTCTTCAGCACGTACAGAACCGAAGACGCCGAGATGGTCATGGTGGCCTACGGCTCCGTCTACGGGCTGGCCAAGAAGGTGGTGGACAGGCTGAGGGGGGAGGGCGTGAAGGCCGGCGCCCTGCGGCTGAGGGTGATTAGGCCTTGGCCCGGCGATCTGCTGAGGAAGGCCCTCGAGGGGGCAGACAAGGTGTTGGTATTAGACCGCACCATAAACCACGGCGCATACCTCCAGGGGCCAATGGCAATGGAGGTGGCCGCCACGTTGCAGAGGCCGGTCTACAGCGCCTTGGCCACCATAGGCATGAGGGCGATAGACAGCGACATGATATACGAAGCCGCCCTCAAGGTGTGGAAAGGCCTCTGGGCGCCTAACCAGACCTACACAATAGGCATGAGGGGAGGCTATGAGTAGCGGCGGCCGCTTCGCCAAAGTCCCGGTCTACATAAGGGGTAGCCACCTCGTCAAAACCGTCGTGAAGGCGGCCGAGGAGTACGAGGGGCAGTACGAATACGCGAACTTCGAGCTACCGCAGGAGGAGCTGTTTCTGCCGGGCCACGGCCTCTGTGCGAGCTGCACCATCGGCGTCATCGCGCGGCACATGTTGAAGGTGTTTGGGCCCGACACCATAGTGGTCAACCCCACGGGATGCGCGGAGGTGTCCACGGTGGTGTATCCACGCATGAACTGGGCCGTTCCGTGGATCCACGTGGCCTTCGGCAACGGCGGGTCGGTGGCCTCCGGCATCGAGGCGGCGATTAAAGCGCTTAAGAGGAGGGGCGTCATCGACCAAAACCGGAAGATCAACGTGGTGGTGTTTGCAGGCGACGGCGCCACGGCGGATATAGGCTTCCAGGCGCTCAGCGGCATGTTGGAAAGGGGGCACAAGGTGATCTACGTCATGTACGACAACGAGGGGTACATGAACACGGGCATCCAGAGGAGCGGCACCACGCCCTTCGGCGCCTCCGCCACCACCTCACCCGCTGGGAAGAAAGTGCCTGGCAACGTGACCCACAAGAAGCCCATGGCCGCCATAGCGGCGGCTCACGGCATCCCCTACGTGGCCACGGCGAACCCGGCCTACGTCCACGACATG
>JAVVGH010000024.1:0-9578 GCA_032249215.1 Pyrobaculum sp. | reverse complement strand
GTCGGGCCTGTGGAGGTGCTGGGCGGCCAGCAGTACACAGTGAAGACTGCGGTATTCGGCAAGGAGTTCAGCCAGACCGTCAACGTGCCGGTCGGCCAGACAGTGACTGCCACGGTGCAGGTTCCCACCGCGAAACTCAGCGTGACTGCAGTCGACGACGACAAGAAGCCAATTGACAACTACGTCTCCTCGGTGGAGTTGACCGGCCCGCTGAATTTGATGTACTCCAAGCCGCCGAAGGATGAAGAGTTGCTCGCTGGCACCTACAACATTAAAGTTGTTGCTCTCGGCAAGGAGACGCCGCCTGCTCAAGTCACGCTGGCACCCGGCGAGACTAAGAACATGCAGATAGTTGTGCCGGGCACGGCCGGCCTTGACTTCTTGGGCTCCAGAATACCGCTACCGACGCTGGTGCTGTATGCCATATTGTTGCTGGTGATAATTCTCATATTGGCGATATTGATAATTGAGTACAACAACTGGAGGAGGAGGCGGTTGATGCAGATACTGGCCCCGCCGAAGTAAAAACCTCCTTTTTCCCGTATTATTCCCCAACCTTTTTTAACTCCCTTCTCCATTTTTCTATGCTTGGTGCGGTCTTGATCTCTCATGTCCGTTCTGCCATGGTCGCCAAGCTCCGCGGGCTCCCCATCCCTGAGTCCCACCCCTCCCTCTCTGGGGTGAGAGCCGGCGTCTTCGTCACGGTGGAGGCTATCGTGCGTTCTGGCGGTTTCGAGAGGCGCGAGGTGCGGGGGTCTTTGGGGATTGTGGAGCCTTTTAGGGATTTGGCGTTTGACTCCGCCAAGATCGCGGCGAAGCTTGTCCTCTCCATACCCAGGTTTACGGAGTTTGACCTGCGGAGGTCTGTCGTCGAGGTTACTCTTGTCGAGGGGCTTCGGGAGTGGGACGGCTCGTTGGACGGCTTCGGGTGGGGGCGCGAGGGCGTGTATGCCGTGGCTGGGCAGAGGAAGCTGGTGGTGTTGCCGCAGACCATGGTCGAGAGGCGTATCTTGGGGGAGGCGCTGTTGCGCTACGTTGAGTCTATGGTTGGGCCTCCGGAGAAGATGTATAGGTTTTCCACCCGCATCTTCTACGAGTTGCATCCCGAGGGGGAGGTTATCGAGCGGGAGCTCTGGAGGTCGCGTGTTATTAAGCAATTTTTCGAAGTTACGCGTTAAGCTTTTATACAGCTGCGCCTTTTTAAGCAATGTATGTGGAGTTGTTCGTCGTAGCTGGTCAGAGCGTGGAGCTGGAGAACTCCCTAAAGAAGGTGGTTGAGGACCTGAGGGGACAGGTCCAGAGGCCCGACAAGGTGAGGCTTGCCACAGTTAAGATCCGCCCAGACGCTGTAGATCAAGTGCTTAGGCTCGTGGGGGAGCCGCCTGAGAAGGTGCCGCCGCACTACAGGTCGCTGGTGAACATGTTGAAGAAATACGGCATATCCAAGTTCCCCGCCGTTGTTGTAGACGGCGTCAAGGTGGGCGAAGGCGACGTGAACCTCGAAGAGGTCCTCCGCGCGGTGCAGGCCAGAGCCAAGGCTGAGTTCCCCGAACTCGCCGCGTTGGAGCTAGTTCCCCCCAAGCCCACGCCGGCTCCCATACAGCCGGTCATAAGCCAGCCTCCTCCGCCACCTCCACCTCCTCCGTCCCCGCCTCCGCCACCTCTTCCGCCGCCGTCTGAGGTGCGGCCGCTTGAGCCTCCTCCTGTTGAGCAGAAGCCGGTTTTCGAGCCTTGGCCTTCGGCGGAGACCCCGCCGCCTCCGCCACCGCCACCTCCGCTTCCGCCTCCTCCTCCGCCGCCTAGGCAGATTACGGCGGTGGTTAAGCTGGTGTTGGGGAGGCCTGACAACTGCGGCGAGTGTGCGTATTTTGGCTCTATGACTTCTCGGTGCTTCTTGTTTGGCTTCGCCGTGACCAACCCCGCCTCCCCGCCGTGTAAGCAGTATGTTAGAAGTGGAGGTTAAGCACAGGGCGGACCTCTCGAAGGTTAGGGAGCGGCTTAAATCGTTGGGTTTTTCTCTCGTCGCGGCTCAGGAGGAGGTGGATATATACTTCCAGCATCCGTGTAGGAACTTCGCCGCCACCGACGAGGCTTTGAGGGTTAGGTCCGCGGGGGGGAGGGCCTACGTGGCGTATAAAGGGCCGCGGATGGGGGCGGGGGCCAAGACGCGGGTTGAGGTTTCTGCCGAGGCCAGCCCCGGCATTGTGGAGGTTTTTGAGAAGCTGGGCTTCGCCGCGGTGGCTAGGATCAGGAAGAGGCGGGAGTACTACGCCGGGGGCGGCTTCTCGGTGTCGCTTGACTTGGTGGAGGGCCTCGGCGAGTTTGTGGAGGTGGAAAAAACCGTTGCTAGCGAGGAGGAGATCCCGCGCGCCGTGGAGGAGGTGAGGCGCCTCGCCTCTGCGTTGGGCCTGGGCGAGGAGGTTAGGGAGACGTATTTAGAGCTCTTCCTCAACACTTTTAAACCGGGTAGCTAGTAGGCGCGTGTTGTTTGGGGAACTTGTCAAGGCCCTGGCGGCTGTCGAGGCCACCACTCAGAGGACAGCCATGGTTAAGCTCTTGGTCTCGTTGTTTAAAAAGGCGAAGCCGGAGGAGGTGGACAAGATTGTGTATTTCATACTAGGCGACTTGAGACCTCCCTGGGAGGGGGTTGAGCTCGGCGTGGCGGAGAAGCTCTGCCTAAGGGCCTTGTCGAAGGCCTCGGGGGTGCCCCCCGCCGAGCTGGAGGCTTTGTATAAAAAGAGCGGCGACGTGGGCGAAGCCGCGAAGAGGGCCTTGTCCGCCGGCAGGAGGCCTGGCCTCTTGGCGTTTGGCCAGCAGAGGCCTTTGGAGGTTTCCGAGGTTTACGACACGCTTCTGAAGATAGCGCAGGCGGCGGGGGAGGGCGCGCAGGATTTGAAGGTGTCTCTCCTCTCCTCGCTCTTCGCCCGCGCGTCGCCGGAGGAGGGGAAGTATATTGCTAGGTTCGTCGTGGGGAAGCTGAGGCTCGGCGTTGCCGACATGACGCTTATAGACGCCTTGTCTGAGGCCTTCGGCGTTGGGAAGGAGGCTCTTGAGCGGGCTTACCACGTGTATCCCGACCTGGGGCGCCTCGCTAGACACATCGCCGGGGGTAGGCCCCTTGACGAGGTCAGGATCACCCCGGGCGTCCCCGTGCTCCCCATGTTGGCGCAGAGGCTTTCTTCTGCCTCCGAGATCTTGGCCAAGCTCGACGGGGTTGCGGTATGTGAGTATAAATACGACGGGGAGAGGGCGCAGATACATATACGCGGCGGCTCCGTGAAGATCTTCAGCAGGAGGCTTGAGGACATAACCCACGCGTATCCCGACGTCGCGAAGGCGGTGCGGGAGGCCGTCTCCGCGGGGGAGGCCATACTGGAGGGAGAGATCGTGGCGGTGGACCCAGACACGGGGGATATGTTGCCTTTTCAGGAGCTGATGCACCGGAAGAGGAAGCACGAAGTTGCCGCCGCGGTGGAGATGTACCCCGCCGTCTTGCACCTCTTCGACGTGCTCTATGTAGACGGCGAAGACCTCACCGCAGAGCCTTTGATGCACCGCCGCGTGAAGCTTTCGGAGGTCGTGAAGGAGACCGACAAGGTCTTCATAGCGAGGTGGAGGGTTTTCGACGGCGCCGAGGACGTTGACACGTTTTTCCATGAGGCCGTCTCCCTAGGCATGGAGGGGCTTGTGTGCAAGTCCCCCAACTCCATATACGAGATGGGGGCCAGGGGGTGGAACTGGATAAAATACAAGAGGGACTACAGAAGCGAGATGATAGACACGGTGGATCTCGTGGTCGTAGGCGCCTTCTACGGCAGAGGCAAGCGGGCTGGCCTATACGGCGCGTTCCTAGCCGCCGCCTACGACCCCTCCACCGACATGTTCTACACCGTGTGTAAGGTGGGTAGCGGCTTCACAGACGCGGACCTGAAGAAGATGTACGAAATGTTGCAGCCCTACAAGATCCCGCACAGACACCCGAGGGTCGTGTCTAAGATGGAGGCTGACGTGTGGTTCGTGCCCCAGGTAGTCGTAGAGGTGATAGGCGCGGAGATCACCCTGTCGCCGCTTCACACCTGTTGCCTAGGGGCCGTCAAGCCGGAGGTAGGGCTTGCGGTGCGCTTCCCGAGGTTCACCGGACGCTACAGAACCGACAAGTCGCCGGAGCAGGCAACCACAGCCGCGGAGATGCTGGAGCTGTATAGGAGGCAGAAGAAGGTGGCTCAGCCGGAGTAGACCTTCTCCAGGGTCCACCTAAGCACGCGGAGTATCTCCCTCTTTCTCTCCTCGGACCTGTAGTTGTATATCTTCATGGCGGTTGCCTCGCCCTCGCCGCCCTCAAGCTCGTATCTAAGCACCTCCTCCTGCCTCAACGCGCCTTGTCTCACCTCCTTCGCGTCTTCCTCTCTATATTTCTGGAGGAATTTGTCCAGGAAGAACCTCTTGAACAGCCCGTCTAGCCTCACCGGCTCTCTGAACTTGATGTGCAGGTGGTTTCCGTAGACCTCCACGGTTGCGTACACCTCGCCGCCTCTCCCCCTGACCTCCTCCACGGCCTCGGGCCTCGCCGCCTCCGCGGCAGTGGAGAAGGACTTCTCCCCTATTGACTTATCCAGTAGCTCCAGCAGGGAGGTGTACAGCTTCAGCTCCTCCTGTAGTTGCGCTATCTTCTCCTCCAGCATCTTCCTGACCTCCAGCAACTTCTGGACGTCCACATACGCCTCCACACATTTATATTTAAAATTTAGAAGTGCCGTGATCGTCGCCTCCGTAGGCAACCTGAATTTTGACATATACCTCAAGGTGTCTGAGCTCCCGGGCCCCGACGAAAACGTGGAGGCGCTCGACTTGTACACAGGCGGCGGCGGCTCCGCCGCGAACTTCGCGGTGGCCATCGCCCGGATGGGCCTGGGGGCCCGGTTCATAGGCGCAGTGGGCGAAGACCCCATGGGCGAGCTCTCGCTTAGGGAGCTCAAGGCCGAGGGGGTAGACGTCTCCTTCGTGAAGAGAATCGCCGGGGTTAGGTCCGGGGTGGTCGTGGTCTTGGTCCACCCCGACGGCGTGAAGAGGATGCTGTCGTACAGAGGCGCGAACCTCGGCCTCACGCCGGCTGACTTAGCCGCGGACAAGTTCCAAGGCGTCCGCCACATACACCTAGCCACCGGCAGGACGGAGCTCATAGTGAGGGCTAGGGAGATAGCCCGCGAGGTGGGGGCCACGGTTTCGGTAGACGGCGGCACGGCGCTTGCCAGGAAAGGCCTTGAGATAGTCAAGGCCGTGGTAGACGGCGTCGACGTGGTCTTCATGAACCACGTGGAGGCGAAGATGCTCGCGGGGTCCCACGACCACAGAGCCGCCGTCGAGAAGCTCTCCAAGGAGCTGTCTGTGGGGGAGCTCGTCATAACACTAGGCCCCAGAGGGGCTGTGGCGTTTGACGGCAGGAGGTTGCTCCACGTCGACGCCTTTAAGCTCAACGCGGTGGACACCACAGGGGCGGGGGACAGCTTCGCCGCGGCGTATATAGCCATGTTCCTCAGAGGTATGGATCTCTACGAGAAGCTGGTATTTGCAAACGCAGCCGCGGCGATTAAGGTCACAAGACCCGGCGCCCGGTCGTCTCCCCGCCACGACGAAGTCGTGTCTTTTCTGTCGTCGCTCGGCTACAAGATTTAAATAACAGCATCTACGTTATATAGTGGCCCAGAGAAATCCGTGTCTAGGGCCTAGATGCGCCCTCGGCCCCAACGGCACGTCGCTATTCCGTTGCGGCAAAAAAGCCCTCAAGCCCACCATAAGAGGGAACAAGATCGTGTTCTGGTGCACCTGGCTCAACGACGAATGCATAGGGGCCAGGTGCCAGTACGCCTACTGCGAGGCCAGGGCCATGACGCCCGAGGGATACTGCACCTATAAGCCGTCGGGAGAGGAGGGGGAGGCCAGGAGGGACATATTGACGGAGGTGAAGAAGATGGAGAAAGAGGTGGAGAAGATTAGGCAACACCTAAAGAGGCAGGGCCTCGGCGATTATCTGTGAAAGCCGTCGTCTTGGCCGCTGGGCTGGGCACGAGGCTGAGGCCGCTGACTTTTTTCGTGCCGAAGGCCCTAGCCGCCGTTGGGTCTAAGCCGCTTATTGATTACGTCATAGAGTGGCTGAGGCGGAACGGAGTTAGGGAGGTGGCCGTCGTGGGGTACTACATGCAGGATCTGCTGAGGAGCTACCTGTCGGAGCTCCACCCAGACGTGGTTTTTATAAAATCGCGGCGGTTGCTGGGCACGGCCGGCCAGCTGTATTACGCCAAGGAGTGGGCAGAAGGCGACGTGGTCGTGGCGAACACAGACGTCTTGACTAATCTCGACTTGAGGGGCCCTCTTCAGTTGCACCGCTCAAAGGAGGCGTTGCTCACCGTGGTGGGCACGGCGAATAAAACCTCCCTGCGGTTCGGCGTGTTGGAGGTTGAGAACGGGCTCTTAACCGCGTGGAGGGAGAAACCAACCTTCGAGTACATAACGTCCACTGGGATCTACGTAATTTCTGACGCGGTGGTTAAGAGCCTCCCCGAGGAGTACCTCGACATGGACGCCCTCGCCAGATCGCTGATGCCCCGCGTCGCGGTGTACGAGGCAGAGCAGGCGTTTTTCTACGACGTGGGCACGCTGGAGGATTTAGCCAAGGCGAGACACGTGGAGCTGGGACACCTGAGGCCGTAACTACACTTCCACACGTAACAAATATATATTTCTTCATCATCTAGGGCGATGAGCGTATGTCCTGTTTTGAGGCGGGGGGAGGCAGGTTTTGTATGTGGCTACACCAACAAGCCCATAGACCCCTTCAGCTGGTACTGCATAGGCAACTACACCGAGTGCCCCATCTTCATCAGGTACTCCCGGGAAGAGCGGCGGCCAGCCGCGCCGAAGCCCGAGGAGGCCCCCAAGCCGCTCGCCGAGGTGCTCCCGCTGGCCCCCGAGAGGCCGGAGGCTGAGTTCGAAAAGGCCATAAAACCCGTAATTGACAACGTCGTTTTGAAATACGACGACTTGGTGAAGAAGCTAGACGACGCCTGGAAGGACTACGAGAACAACGTAGTGGGGGCCCGGCGGCAGTGGGAGGTAGAGAAGATGTCCCTACTGAGGGCCCAGGAGTTGCTCAACAAGACAATAGGAGACTACGAAAAGATGCTGACGGAGATAGAGCTGAAAAAAGACTTCATGCCCACTGAGGCGTACGCGGCGACGAGAAAAGACCTCGAGGCCAAGCTGGAGGCTCTCCGGGGGCTCCTCGACGAGGTGAAGGCGAAGTACATGGCGCTGGAGGAAGGGCTGGGGGTCCACTTCAGAAGAGTACTCTCCACCTCCACAAGCGCAGAGGTCATATCGCTGAAGCTCTCCCTGTCTAAACTAGAGGAGTTGCTAAAAGAGGGCAAGATATCCCGGGAAACCTACGAAAAACTTAAGAAAGAACTAGAAGAGTTGTTGAAATGAGCCTCGACATAGCGTATCTAGCGCTGGGAGAGCTAGAAAAACTGCTGTCTCAATACGAGGAGAAAGTAAAAGGCATAGAAGACACGTGGAGGGCCTTCGCAGACGCCGCGGCTAAGACCAAGTCCAGCTGGGACGCAGACCTCGCCAAGGTGAAGATACGCGCCGACCAGCTTAGAAACGTGGTGGAGAGCCTCAAGAGAGAGCAGGAGGTCCTCTTGGCGAAGAAGGAGCTGGGGCTTATATCTGAAAAAGACTACAACGCCCTCTCCACCGAGCTTCAGAAAAAGATTGACGAATACCAGGCGAAACTCAACGAGCTCACCCAGAAGGTGGCGGAGCTGGAGTCCCGCATCTTGTACCTCTGGTCCCGGGCGCTTACAAAAGAATACCTCGCCAAGTTCGACCTCCTGGAGCTGGAAAAGAAGATCGAAGACGCCAAGGCCGCCGGCAGAATCGACGACGAGACCTACGCCAAGATACGCCACGAGGTGACAATCATGAAACAAACCTGGGAGCTACTGAACCTCCTACCCCCTACTGACAAGGCCTGACGTAGGCACGCCCCTCGCGGACCTCCACAAGCTCGACACAGCTCCCAGCCGCAACCTCGCAAGCGGCGCACACAGCCTTCCAGTACACCCCGCCCACCTTCACCACTCCCACAGGCTTGAGGTCTTCTACGGCGATTCCCCTTCCGCCCACGTAGTCAAACCCCCTGGGTTGCTCCTTAGACACCTTTACCGCCACATAAACTGCGAAGCCTAGAAAAGGAGCCGCCACCGCAACCGCCGCCCACAGAGGAATTACGTTGAAGAAATAGAGCAGGAAGGCCACGACGGCGGGTGCCACGAAGAGGAATATATCGTCGAGAATAGCCACCAGCAGAGTCGCGAGACGAGACATATATACCATAGGCCCATGCATTAATAATGTTTACCCTGGACATTCCCCCGGGGTACACGGCCTTAATCAGAGGCCCAGCCTCTGCGGAGTGCGGAGGCCTCTGCAGAGTCTTCGGGGGCCTATTTCAGAGATTTGAAGTGCCGCCCCACAAGCAGTACCCGGTGGAGGGCCCCGCCGTCCTCAGAATAGAAAACGGCGTCGTGGTTCTCGTGAAAGGGAGCACCACGCCGCAGGACTGGAACATAGAGACAAGCGGCGCCGTCGCCCTAGTAGGCCCAACAGACGTCGGTAAAAGCAGTCTCTCCACCTACCTCCTCAACATCCACGTCGCGCAAGGCAGAAGAGTATGCGTAGTAGACGCAGATGTGGGCCAGTCAGATATAGGCCCGCCCGGCTTCGTCGCCTACAGTTGCACCTCGGCCCCAACACCGCACATCTCAGCCCTGGAGCCACAAGACGGGTACTACGTAGGCTCCACAAACCTACAGGGCATGGAGGAACTGCTTCTCGCAGGCGTTGTGTGGAGCCTCAGACGGGTCGCGGCTCAATACCCCCATCTGGTGATAATAAACACCCCCGGGTGGACAACAGGCCGCGGGCTTCAGCTACTGAGGGCGTTGATAGACGCCACGGGCGCGACGCCTATAAACATCGGCGACTACATACTCCCAGGTCTATTAGTCTCTAAGTCTCCCCATGTGCTCCCCAGAGGGCCGCAAGAGAGGAAAGAGCTGAGAAACTACGCCTACAGACGCCACTTCAAGCCTGTGGCCAGATTACAGGCAGAACAACAAAAGATGTCGCTCTGTCGCTGGGATGGAGGTCTCGACTGTCCCTGGGGCCGCTACCTCGCCGCCGACGTGGAGAGGCCGGAAAAGAAGGGACGCGAATACGCGGTGCCGCCACACTATTTGAAACATCTCTTCGCCGCCTTGTACAAAAACGGAACGCTTGTAGGCTACGGCGTAGTTGAAAAATTTGAGCCAAGAGTCGTCCTCTACGCAACAACTGCGGACTTTGACGAGATCCGCGTAGGCAAGACACGGCTGGACCCACAGACACAAGAAGAACTAGACCCATTGCCCTAACGCCTATAGACGTACCAGAAACACAACTCACAAATCACAAAAACTTAAAAACGCGAGACAAAGAGACCCTGGCCCGTAGCTCAGCCTGGATGGAGCGGCGGAGGA
>JAVVGH010000023.1:0-9594 GCA_032249215.1 Pyrobaculum sp. | reverse complement strand
CTTCTTTAGCCGCCTCGTAAAGCGCCTTAGCCGCCTTCTGCACGTACTGCACCGCTTCCTTGAACTGTCCAACCTCCGCCAACGCCGCGGCGGAGGAGACAACGGCTTCTGAATACAGCTTATGATGTGCGGAGTACGGCGCATCCGAGAGCCCGGCTGAGGCGGCTTCTCTACGTCTACGCCACACCCCATGCGCCGGTTTAAAAACAACTATAAGAAAAACAGAAATCTCCAGGCACAGAGACGCGGCGGAGTTAAGAAGCCGCCTAAGCCGGCTGTGGTTGTTAAGACTAACCCGGCGGAGGAGTTGTTGAAAGAGTAGCCGGAGCTGGAGGCATTCGGCGTGGAGTGGGTTAGGAAGTGGCTGGATCTTAGGGAGAGGCTGGTGGAGATTGCCAAGACACTGCGTAAATTCCCGTGGATGGTCGACGTGGTGAGGCAGAGGCCTATGAGCATTCTCCACCCCTACGCGGTGGAGGTTTACGTGGCGAGAGATGGCTCAGATGTGTGCCTCTCGCTCGCCGCGTCGAAGGCGTACTGCGCCCAAAACGGCTCGGTTAGGGAAGTCAAGCTGGAGCTGGAGCTCAGCCGGTACGAGACATACGAGGAGAAGATTAGAGAGGTGTACCGCCTCAAGGGGCTATTAGCATTTGCCGCGGCGGCGAGGGAGTACGTGAGGATGCTCTAGGCGAGGCGGACGAAACACCTCCGCATCTAAACCAACCTTTTCACCAACCCCTCCCCCGCCGTCTTAAACTATCCTCTGTTTTACAGCTGGGGCTTCTGGCTGGGTTGGCTAAGGCGGCGGGCGCAACTCCAGCCAGCATTAGAAACGCCGCCGGGAGGATGAGGGTATGAGGGGATTGGGATAGGCGGTATCTGCCAGCTCTGCTTTGGCATCTCCGACGGCGCAGGTGAAGACGCGGGGCCGCGGTCTCCGTGCGCATCCGCGACATATGCGGCAAGTTTTATATCCCGCCACCAGCTGTCTTTTAGTGACGAGGCGTGTGAGGACGGATTTGTGAAGAGCAATCCGCTGCTGAAAAATCTATAAACCCCCCGCGGCATTGCGGCGTGTCTGACTTGGGCGTCGTGGGGTTTCTGGGTCTCATAGGCCAGCTCTACGCCATAATGAACCCAATTGGGAAGCTGGCCATTGTGGGCCCTCTCGCCGTGGAGCGCCCGGCGTATGTGAGGAAGATCACCGTGACCGTGGTGGTAGTGGTCTACGTCTTGGCCTCCCTCTTCGCCGTGGCCGGCGGGTTTATCCTGTCTGCTTTCGGCGTCTCAATTGACAGCTTCAGGATCGCAGGCGGCATCGTGCTGATGGCCATATCCATCATGACGCTGGTCTCCGGCTCCTATGTCGGGAGGTTAGAGATAACGGAGGAGCAGGCGGTGGTGCCTCTGGCGACGCCGCTTATCGTAGGCCCCGGCACCATCACGGCCTTGATAGTGATTTCGTCTGTCTACGGCCCGGTCACCGCGCTTCTGGTCGCCTTGGCGGCGTCGACGGCCGTTGCCGCGACGTTGCTGGTGGGGATAAGAGTCGTGAAGTACGTAGGCGCCACTCCTCTTAGGTTGCTTGGCAGGTTCATGTCTCTCATAATCGCGTCTGTGGCCACCGAGATGATCCTGACGGGTGTCCGGAACCACGTTAAGGAATGGATGTCGTAAGCCGCGCGGAGGCCCGGCGGGTTCTCGCAGGGTTGCAAGGCTGGGTGCTGTATCTCTACGGCGACTGCGAGATGTATAGGCTCGTCGCGGCGCGTGTAGTCGCCGTCAAGCGGCTACACCCCGGCGTGGAGGATCTCGTGGAGGCTTTGAAGTACGGGCTTCGGCACGCGCCGGAGCTCCGGGGCTTTGACTTCACGGTGGTGGAAGGCCGCGGTGAAGAGGAGAAGGAGCTGTTGGTGGGGCTGGAGTTAAGCCAACTGGGGAAGATTATCTACGTCGAGTGCTGAAAACTTTATATATAAATATTCAACATTAATAAATGCAGGAGCCAAGGTGGCGGCGCTCTTAACAAAAAATATAAATATATCACTCGTTTTATAACTTAATGAGTATTAGTTTCTTAATAGGGGGTCCACAAGGTAGAGGTGTAGAGACTGCGTCTTTCATGTTTATCTACGGCGTGGGCTCGGCCGGGTACTATGTATATGCGCGACGCGAGTTCTGGAGCAACATAGCGGGCGGCCGCCACAGCTATGTAGTGGGCACCATCTCCGATAGGTGGCCGGCGCCTGCCCCCGGCAACAGCGTAGAGCTGGCGCTTACCTTCGACGGACATGCAGTTCTTGAGCACGTGTTCCACCTCAGGAGGGGCGGCTACCTCGTCTACAACACTGAGGAGGATTCCAAAACCCCAGACAGCTACCCTATGATGGCGAAGCCGCTGGCGGAGCGGCTTAAACACTTCGCGAAGGAGCAAGGATTCGAGCCGACTGTCCGCAACTTCGTGGAGTACTTGAGGCAAAGCGGCGTGGAGGTCGTGGGGCTCCCCTACAACAAGCACATCAGCGAGATAGGACGGAAGATCGGCGTCACCTCCCCCGTGATGCTCGCCAGATTTGTGAACACCTTCGTGGTAGCCCTAGGCGCCGCCCTTCTGGGCCTCGACGAGGAGTACGTGGCAAGGGGCGTCGGCTTTGCCCTGGGGAAAAAAGCCGACGTGATTGAACAGAACAAGAAAGTGGCCGCCGAGGCGATTAAACTAGTCGAAAAGAAGGTGACAACTATACAGCCGCGGAGCCCTGGCGTCAAGCGCATATTCTGGAACGGCAACGAGGCATCTGCATACGGCAAAGTAGTTGGGGGCGTGCGGTTGGTGGCGTATTACCCCATCACTCCGGCCACCGACGACGCCATGGTCTTTGAAAGACTAATACCGTTCCCCGTAAGCAAAGACGCCGGCGAGCTTGCGAAGCTTGAGAGGATAGGCGCCATGGCGTTCCAGGCCGAGGACGAGCTGGCGGCCGTCGCCATCACCACAGGCGGCGCCATAGCGGGCGCGAGGTCGGCCACTGTCACCTCGGGACCAGGCTTCAGCCTCATGTCGGAGGCCCTATCTATGGCTGGCATGATGGAGGTCGGCATCGTTGTTACTCTGTGGATGCGCGCCGGCCCCAGCACAGGCCAGGCCACCAGGCAGGGCCAGCAGGACCTCTTCTTCTCTCTCTTCATAGGACACGGCGAGTACCCGAAGATTGTATACGCCAGCGGGGATCTGGAGGAGGTGTTTCTAGACAACATAAGAGTCGCCAACTGGGCCGAGCGGTACCGGGTGCCGGTGATACATCTGGTGGATAAAAACCTCTCCAACACCTTCGCTGTGATGCCGCTTCCAGACCCCTCGAATGTGAAAGTACAGACAACGCCGCCGGTTGTCTACCCGCAGACCAAGGAGGCTGAGGCCTATCCGCTGGAGGAGGTGGTGCCGCCGAAGTTGCTCCCCGGCGTCTCCAACGCCATCTTCCACCTAAACAGCCTGGAGCACGACCCAGAGGGGGACCCCGAGGAGGACCCGGTCGTAGTGACTAAAATGTTCGAGAAGAGGATGCAGAAGCTTAAGCTGATAGAGAGCGAGATACCCCCAGAGGAGAAGGTCCTCTACTTCGGGCCGGCAGACGCGAGACGCATCATAGTCGGCTGGGGCTCCACGAAGCCCGCCATACTCACCGCGTTGGAGGAGCTCAAAGACGTGGGGTTCCTCTATGTGAAGATGCTGTATCCATACCCCGTAGATCTGGTGAGGAGGTACTTGGAGGGCAGGGAGGCCCTCTTCGTCGAGAACAACTACTTCGGCCAGCTTGCCATGATCACGCGGATGTTCGCCGGCGTCGGGCCGACGGCCGTCGCCGTGAAGTTCAACGGGAGGCCCATCACGACAGACGACGTGGTCGAGGCATATAGAAAGTTCGAGGCTGGACAAAAGACTATTAAACTAGAGTCGGACCTATGACCATGCAAGTGGTTAAAAGAGCCGCGGCCGACTACAGGTGGGTGAGGCCGCCTGAGTGGTGCCCCGGCTGCGGCCACTTCGGCATTTTGCAGTCGTTATATAACGCCTTCGCCGAGCTCAACCTAGACCCAGCCAACGTGGTCCTGGTCTCCGGCATCGGCTGCTCCTCCCGCCTCCCCCACTACGTGCGCACCACAAGCGTCCACGCCATCCACGGCAGGGCTATACCCTACGCCCTCGGCATAAAGCTGGCCAACCCCTCCCTAGAGGTGGTGGTGGTGGGCGGCGACGGCGACTTGATGGCGATAGGCGGAAACCACCTCCTCCACCTCGGCAGACGCAACGTGGACATGACCGTCATCCTCATGGACAACTCGGTGTATGGACTCACCAGGGGACAGGCGGGCCCCACGTTGCCAGCAGGGATAAAGGTCAAGGCCGTGCCTAAGGCCAACCCGCAGGGCGAAATCAACCCACTCCTCCTCGCCTTGACTGCAGGCTTTACCTTTATTGCGAGGGGCTATTCTTACGACATAAAATACACGACGCGTCTCATAGTAGAGGCCATTAGACACAAGGGCTCGGCCTTCGTCCAGATCTACAGCCCCTGCGTCACCTACAACAACGTGATGACGCGGGAGTGGTACGAGAAGAAGATATACAAGCTGGAGGAGGCGGACCCCGCCTGGGACCCCGTGGTCCACGACGAGAAGGAGGTGGACTTAAAGATCAGAAAAGCCCTCGACAAAATCGTCGAAAGAGACAGGTTGCCCATCGGCGTTTTCTACAAAAATGAGCTGGTGCCCACATTTGACGAGAGGTACGAAAGCCTGTACGACCCCAACTACCGCAAACTGCCGCCCGCCCTCCAGCCGGTGGAGGCAGACGGCAAATCCGTGGTAGATTTCGAGAAGCTAGTCGCCGACAGACTGCTCTAAGCCCCCAGCAACGACCAGTCGACAGGGCAGCCGCTCCGTTTCTCGGCCGCTCCACGGCGTGAGAGTATATAAAGCATATGCGGGATGCGGCTCTCGTGTCTTTCAGCTGCGAGCCTGGCTGTGCCCTTTGTTGCAGGGCAAGTCCAGTCACGGTCCTGCCTCACGAGGTGTATATACTGCAGAGGCTGGCGGAGAGGCTCGGCGTGCCCGTCGTCTTCACTCCGGCGTATAAGGTGGCCGACGTCAAGTCTGGGTTGAGGGTTGCGATAAGCTACTTGATGCACCTAGACGAGGAGGGTAAATGCCCGTTTCTCGAAGGCACCAGCTGCATGGTGCACGGCCTCTACAAGCCTCTGACGTGTCGCTCCTTCCCATATCTACCGAAGGTCATAAGATACGAGCTGGACCCCGCCAGCCGCGAGATACGCATTGACGTAAAGTTCGTCATGTCCACCCTGTGTCCGGTGGTCCGCCGGGATCTAGCCCCCGCAGACGTCGCTAAGATGTCTAGCATACATATAGCGGTGAAGTACGCGCCGCGGGAGACCGAGGTCGCCCTTAAGACCCTCGAGAAGAGGTACCTATACGCCAAGGTGCTTTCGGAGCTGTGGAAAAGAGGGGCGGTGGAGCTCGACGACGAGGGCAAATACCCCTTCTACCCGGTGGTCAACGGCTTCGCCTTTATCCGCAGGTTCTATCCCGAGTTGACGCTGGAAAAGTTGCGAGATTAAAAGCCACCCCTCCTACCCGCCGAATCCCTTTCCAGCTCCCTCAGAAGCTCCGCACGAGGTTTACGCAGAACTTGCTAAAGCCGCGAGGCGCAACCCCCAGGACGTGCATCATGGAAAGGATTATATTTGGGGTAGAAGTAGGCTGTCATGGAGCAGCTGGTGGCGTTTGTGGGGCCCTTCGTTGTGGGTCTGTTGGTGGGGGTGCTGGCTAAGAGGATCCTCTCCGTGGCGTTGATCCTCATCGCGTTGTTTATAGCGCTCGCCGCCTTAGGCTACATGTCGCCTGAACAAGTCACCAGGTTGCTTCAACAGCTGGGCTACGCCGCCAAAGACGCGCTGGACAGCGCCATGAAGATAAAAGACGCCGTGCCGTACTCAAGCGTCGCCTTTTTAATAGGCCTCGCCATCGGGCTGTGGAAAGGCTAGCCCAGGAGCCGGAAAACATTTAAGCACAAGAGCCATGTCCACCGGGGCGCCGAGGGGACGGGGAGAGCCCGGAGACGGGCCTCCCCTGGAACCTCCCGCACCGCCCGCGGAGGGCGCCGGCGGGCCGCCGAAAGGCGGGGGTAAAAACCAACCGGCGCCGCGGCCCCCAAGCAGGGCCGGTGAGGCCGCGGCGAGGCCCAGGTAGGGGGTTAGACGGATACCCCTACAGAAGCGGGGGTACGCGGCGCCCCAACTTTATAACGTGGAAGTTTTTACCGTTGTGATCCTCATGGGGTCTCTCGACGGCGTGCCGCGGAGGGTGATAAGCCTCAACCCCTCTGTTAACGAGTTCCTGGCCCTGCTGGGCGTGGAGCTTGCTGGGCGAGACGTCTTCTCGTACAGGCCCGCGGAGTTGATGAAGGTGCCCACTGTGGGCACCTTCATAGAGGTGGATTTAGAAGTGGTGAGGAGGATACGCCCCGATCTGGCTGTCTTGTACTACCCGGTACAGCGCCACCTCGTGGAGAGGCTAGCCGGGGCCGCGGGGGCTGTGGTGGCCGTCCCAACGCCGGTGAACATAGACCAGGCAGTCGCCGTGTTTAGGTTCTTCGCCAGGGTCTTCGACCGAGATGAGGAGGGGGACCGGCTCGTGGGGATCTACCGCGACCTCTTCAGGGGGCACCCGCTTTATGAAGACGTGGTTGCTGTGATAAATCTGGGCGTGTATGACCTGGCCTGCGGCAACTCCTACGTGGCCGACGCGCTGACCCGGGTGGGGCTGAGGTACATGAGGGGGTTGCCCTGCGTGTTTACACACAGCGAAGCCCCGCCGACGAGGCTTATGGAGAGGGCGGGCTTCGTGGTGTATGAGGCCAGGGACAGGCGGCCGTATGGACACGAACTGGAGATGCTCCGCGGGAGGCCCCACGTGGTTACCCCCAACGACACCTTGGCGCACTACGGCCCTTCGCTCCCGCTGGACCTCCGCCTGGTGGCCGACGCCGCCGCAAGAGGCGTGGAGTTCGTGGAGGCGACCTCCAGCATCGTTAGGCCGTCTCTCAGGGATGGGTGGTACCGGCCGTATAGATGAGGGTTGTAGTCGGCATCGACGACACCGACAGCCACGGGGGCGGTTGCACCACCTACGTCGGCTACCTCCTCGCAAAGGAAATCATAAGGAGGTGGGGCCCCCAAGCGTTTAGGGACTTCCCCCGCCTCGTCAGGCTTAACCCCAACGTGCCGTTTAAGACAAGGGGAAACGCCGCGGTTGCGCTTGACCTAGACGTGCCGGGGGGCGACGTGGAGGAGTTGTGGCGACTTGTCTTGGACGTGGTGGGGCAACACGCCAGGTGGGAGGGCAAGACGTACCCGGGCGCGGCGATGGCCGTGGGGGATGTGCCGGAGCGTGCGCGGATTCTGTACCGCATGGCCCTCACGCAGCTGGTGAGCGTAAACGCGGCGGATAGAGCCGGCGTGAGGACGTGGGGCGGCAGGGGGAGGGTCGGAGCCGTGGCGGCGGTCGGCGCAGTCTTCCCCAAATCCACCTTCGAGCTACTTGCATATAGAGGCGGGGAGAGGTTGCCCATCCCGCCCAGGCTTGTGAAGGCGATGGAGGCGTTGACGTTCCCCTTCACCTTCCACAACCTTGACCGCGGCCGCGTGTTGATCGAGCCCAGGGGCCCCGACCCCGTCTACTACGGCATACGCGGGCTGACGCCGCACCACCTCATATACGCCCTCCGGCTGATGGAGATGTGGGGCTTCAGGCCGTCGGGGTGGGTCATCTACCGCACCAACCAAGCCACGGACGCCCACGTGGAGCTCGGCGTGTTTTTCGAGGAGCCGCACCCCTACTCCTTCTACCACACGCGGGGCATGGTGACGGAGGCCCGCCGCATCAAGGCCAGGCATTTAATGGGCAGGCTCGACAACGGAGTTACGTTTATAGTCTATAGGCATCTGGGCAAGCTGGCGTCTGAGCTCGAGAGGTGCGTCGGTTGCGACGTGGTCCTCTACGGCGGCTTGAAGCCCAGGCGGGGCGGCCTCTACCTCTACGTGGAGAGGGCGTACATACTCGGCAGATACGTAAGGGCCAAGGCCAGATGTCCCTACTGCGGCGGGGCGCTTGAGAGCTTGGGGAGAGGCAAGGGGTGGGCCTGCAGGCGGTGCGGCACGATGCTACACACGGCAGAGGCCAGGTGGCTCTACGACGTCTCCATTAGGAGGGCGTTGCTTCCGCGGCCAGGCGAGCGGCGCCACCTCCTCAAGCCGCCTGAGGTAGATCCAGCCCTGCCCAACTTCTTCACGCCGAGAGACGTGGAGTGGATCGGCTAGGACAACACCGGCTTTAAAACGGCCTCCAAGACTTTTCGAGACGGCTCAGACAGAGATGCTAGGTACTGGTCCACCAGACTCATCACCAGTAGCTTGGGCAGATCCTCCCTCCTCACGCCGCGCGACCTCAGTAAGAACTCCTTCTCTTCGTCTAGCGCAGCGTCTGCAGCTGAGTGCCTCGCGCCTTCGACCTCCCCCGTCTCAACTAAGATAATCGGCTGGGTGTTCGCCACGGCGCCCTCGCCGGCGATGTAGACGACGCCCTCCACCGCGCTGTTGCTCCCAACCCCGCGGGGGGTGATCCTCCCCACTGCGCGTTGAGTCACGAAGGAGCGGTCAGTTGCCACGGCGTACAGCCTGGCGTAGCCGCGGCCCCTCGGCGCGTCGTTTATCATAGACACCACGTGGTCCATACGGCTGTCGCCGAAGCCGAGCTCCAAGCCCACGGCCTCAGCCGACGCCCCCTCCCCAATTATGTACTCCTCCCTCACCGCGTTCATCACGCCCCCCACCACAAGCGGCCGCGCGGACACAGACGACAAAACCAACAAAGCCGAGTGCACATACTGAGGCCCGCCTCCCCGCGAGACGAGGACGTACTCCACAGACCCCCTCACCTCGCCCTCCACCACAGCCGTGTGCATAGCCCCGGCCCCGTTCTCCACCTGCACCACTATGGACCCCTCCGCGGACTCCTCAACGTCGAGCACCACGTGGCTCGCCACGTGCCTCCCAGCCGCAGACCCCACAGCCCTGACCACCAGAGGCTCCACCCGGCCCCTCACCTTGACGTAGACAGCCTCCTCGAGGGCGGCGGCGTGGAGAGCCAAGATCTTGCTCCTCACCTCCAGATGCCGGAAGACCTCCCACGCCCTCCCCACCTCAACGCCGCTACAAGCCCCGGCGCCGGCCAACACGCCGTCTACGACGACGACCTCACAGGGATCTGGGGAGACAGACGAGACGGGCCTTTCCGTCAGCGGCTGGTAGCCCTCAAACTTTGCCCAATCTGTGTAGTACCTAATGGTGGGCGAATCCGCCGTCTCCTGCCACGGGAGCTTGACAGCCAGCTCCACTGCCCGCTGCTTCAACACCTTCAAATCCATAGGGAGGAACCCGATGAGAATTAATAACTACTCACACAGCCGACCCAGCAACAGGCTTAGAGCCGCAGGGCCGTCTTCAGCGTCCTCACGAGCTG
>JAVVGH010000022.1:0-9620 GCA_032249215.1 Pyrobaculum sp. | reverse complement strand
AGGCCGCACTCCATTATTCTGACTAGTATTCTATATGTGAGACCCCACACGACCCAGTTCCCCACGGCGTAAGCCGGCGTCCCCATCCACTCCGTTTCCTTCAGATCCCCGCGGCTTATCCAACGCATCTCCGCCACTTCGGCGGGGTTGGGCCGCGGGTCGCCTTCCCACTCCGTGAAGACGTGAGGCACCACCTTCAGCCAGGGCGCGTTGCGCGGCGACAGAGGAGGCAACGTTCCGGCAAGCGCCGTGGGCCTCACGCCGACCTCCTCCTCCACCTCCCTCACAGCAGTGCCCAAGAGGTCTTCGCCCGGCCTCCAGCGGCCTCCGGGAAAAGCCACCTGCCCCGACCACGGGTCGCCGTCTCTCTCCACACGCCTAATAAGGAGGGTCCTCCCCCCTTTTAGCAACACACCCACGGCGGCCCAGTCGGCGCCCCCGCCGTACCGCACGTCGGAGAGACACATGTAGAAAGAAAGGTTCAAATATTAATGCGTGAATACGGCCGGCGATGAGGACGACTTGCCCCCTATCGACCGGTGAGAACTATTCCGCGGTCTGAGCCGTCCGCCTACTTGAAAATTCGTAGCTAAGCGCCTCCTCCACGACGAAGAGCCTCAGCTGCCGCGGCGGGGGGCAGGTCGGAGCCCGCACCCCCTCTGAGGGTCCTCCCCAGATGCGCATCCTTAGGCGTGGGTTGGGCCCATGGAGCGCCGGTTTTTCGGCACGGTGATGTAGACGCCGAGGTGCCTGCGCCGGAGGCGGCCTTGGAGGTTGTTAGCCGTAGTTGCCGTGGAGGTCAGCTGGGCGGGTCTACTCCAACGCCGCGGTGCCGCCCTTCACTGTTCCGTAGTTGGTGACGATCCACCTGTTTTTCACCTGCCGAATTATAACGGCCTTGGAGCCCTGCTCCGTGCAGACCGCCTTCTTCAACGCCACGTTTACCACGTCTTTCTTAACTGTCTGTACCACCCCGAAGACTGTGGCGGGGCCCACGGCGACGAGGACCACCTCGCCTTGTTTAAACTGCTCCGCCTTCCCCTCGGAGGCCCTGGGTATGGGCCTCGTCTCGATCTCTAGGGCAGTCCAGACAGGCGGGAGGGTGCCGGGCTTCCCAGCCACAGCCCCCGAGAGGGCGTCGGCCTTAGTAAGCGCGGGGTCCAAGCCGGTCATCACGCCCACCAAGCCGCCGGGCCTGGCCTCGTCCACCTTGTGGCCGCTGTATTCTATGCTCAGCGCCCTGGTGTAGATGGGCTGGTAGCCGGGCTTCGGCTTATCCACCTTCAGCCCCGGCCTTATCTCCAGCTCGTCGCCCACCTTAATAACGCCCTGCAGAAGGGTGCCCCCCAGGACGCCGCCCCTCAGCTTCTCCGGAGGCGTCCCCGGCGGGTTTACGTTGAAGCTCCTCAGCACTGAGAACCTGGCGGGCTTCCCCAGCTCCGCCTCGCGCGGGGGAATCGCCTTAGCCATGTAGGTGGCCAAGGCGTCTATGTTCACCTTGTGCAGGGCGGAGATGGGGACGACCTTCGCCTTCTCGGCCCAGGTACCCCTTAGAAACTCCTTGATCTGTTCGTAGTTCTCCAGGACCTTATCCTTGGTCACTAGATCTATCTTGTTCTGCGCCACAACCATGCGCCTAACGCCGATTATATCCAACACGGCGAAGTGCTCCACGGTCTGCGGCTGGGGGGCGGGCTGGGAGGCGTCCACCACGAGAATCGCCCCATCTACCACGGCGGCGCCGGACACCATGGTGGCCACCAACACCTCGTGGCCCGGCACATCCAGCAGGGAAACCCTCCTTATCAGCTTCGGCTCCGAGCCGTCTGGGCACCTCCCGTTTTGCAGAACACCGTCTGTGTAGTAGTACTCATCGCCGCAGTCGTAGATGCCGATTTGGGTGTATCCCAGCTTGATGGTCATCGCCTTCTTGATCTCCTCGCTGTGTTTCATAACCCACACCCCCGACAATGCGTAGGTTGTCTGGGTCTTCCCGTGGTCCACGTGCCCCGCCGTGGAGATTATCGCATCCGGGTAGACGAAAGACACGACGCCCCCTACGGCACGGTTTATATACTTTACCGCCCGCTGCCCGCGCCCCGCCGCGGATAGAGAAGACATATCAATAGAATATAAATAACGGCCTGTAGGATTCCCCGTGACCGTCGTCCGGCTGGAGAAGCTACGGAAGGTCTTCGACAACAGAGTGGTCGCCGTAGACGACGTGGACCTGGTGGTAAACGACGGCGAAATAATGGCCGTCCTAGGGCCCTCGGGATGCGGCAAGACCACCCTCCTCCGCCTCGTCGCCGGGTTGGAGGACCCCTCCTCCGGCAGGATCCTCTTCGACGACCGCGACGTCACCCGGCTGCCGACGCAGGAGAGGAACACGGCGGTGGTGCCCCAGACCTGGGCCCTCTGGCCCCACATGACCGTCTTTGACAACGTGGCATACGGCCTCCGGCTGAGGAGGAAGAAGGCGAACTTAACCGAGGAGGAGATTGAGAGGAGGGTGAGGGAGGTGCTGGAGCTGGTGGACCTCGCAGGTCTCGAAGAGAGAAAGCCGTTCCAGCTCTCCGGCGGCCAGCAACAGAGGGTTGCCCTAGCTAGGGCCCTCGTGGTGCAACCAGAGGTCCTCCTCCTCGACGAGCCGCTTGCGAACTTAGACGCCAAGCTCAGGGTGGAGCTGAGGGAGGAGGTTAGGAAAATCGCAAAGAGGCTTTCCATCACCACGATCTACGTGACGCACGACCAGGAGGAGGCCATGGCAGTCGCCGACAGGATCGCGGTCATGAACGCCGGCAGGTTGCAACAGGTGGGGAGGCCGGAGGAGATCTACCACAAGCCGGCCAACTTCTTCGTCGCCACCTTCGTGGGGCGCTCCAACGTGCTCAGGGGACGCGTCGTGGAGGCGAAAGGCGAGGCCGCCGCAGTAGACGTGGGGTTCCCCATAGCCGCCCAGACCCCCCACAGGCTGGCGCCGGGGGAGGAGGTCGACGTCGTGGTGCGGCCCGAGGATATATTCATCGGCGGAGGTGGGGTCAAGTGTGTCGTGGAAGACGTCGTCTTCCTCGGCAGGTACTACCAAACCACGCTTAGGTGCTCGGGGAAGGTGCTTAAGGCCGAGGGGCCGAGGCCGCCGGCCCAGCCGGGCGAGGAGGTGGCCGCAGAGATCGCGAGGGCTTGGGCCTTCAAGCCATGAGGTTCATAAGGTGGTCCACCGCGTTGGGATACGCCTTCCTCGGACTGTTCCTAGTCCTGCCCCTGGTCTTCATATTCTGGCAGGTCCTAGCCGGCATAGGCGAGGTCTATACCTCAATCACAGACCCCTTCTACATCAACCCCTCCCCGGACGCCTTCGCAAACGCCGTCTTCATCAGGCCCACGGACCCGCCCACCGTCGTAATCAGGGGGCCTGACCTAGGCGTCGTGCTGAACAGCCTCTGGGTGGCCCTCACCGTGGCCGCCGTCGACGCGGCGCTGGGCTTCGTGCTGGCCTACGTCTTGGCTAAATACGTCTTCCCGGGCAGAACCCTCCTCGGCCTCCTCGCCACAATACCCCTCATAGTCATGCCGTTTGCCACGGCGTACGTCGTGAGGAAGATACTCGACCCCCGGTGGGGCACCCTCAACTGGATCCTCCACGACGTTTTAAACCTGCCGTTTAAGGTGGAGATCTCTGGCCTCGCCGCCGTGGCCATAGTCCAGAGCCTCATGTACCTGCCGATAGCCTACCTCAACATCTACGCCGCCCTGACCCGCGTCGACCCGACCCTAGAGGAGGTGGCCAACAACCTAGGCGCAGACGAGAGGAAGGCGGTCAGAGACGTGGTGTTGCCCCTATCTACGCCGGGCCTCGCCGCTGCCTTCGTCCTAGTCTTCATCTTCGCCATAGACGACGTGGCGGCTCCCATAATCTTCCAAGACGACCCAGCCGCCAGGAAGCTCCTATCCTACCAGATATACTCCAAGTTCCTCGACCAGCTACGGGGCCAGATAAGCCCAACCGCCGCCTTCCTCGCCCTCATACTGCTCACTATCTCAACCGCCGCCTTCCTCGCCGTGAGGAGGTACGTGGGGCTTAGGCAGTACGCCATGTTGATTAGACAGCTGAGGCCTAAGTCCTACGTCCCCGGGCCCCTCGGCGCCGTGTTGATATACGCAGTCGCCTTCCCCCTGGTCCTGGCCGCCGCAGTCCCCCTCGCGGGGGCGCTTTCGTTGGTGTTTGCAGATAGGTGGACCACAGCCCCCCTCCCCGAGGGCCTAACTTTAGAAAACGCCGTGGAGCGCCTCGCCGCAGTTTTTCAAAACCCCCTGTACCTGCGGGGCGTGGTCAACACGGTATACTACGGCGTCGCTGCCACTCTCATAATGGTGGCGGTGGGGATGCTCATCGCCCTGGCCGCCGCCAGGTCGAGAGGCGCAGCGGCCGACGCCCTCGACGCCCTCGCCACGATGCCCATCGCTATTCCGGGGCTGGTGGTGGCCTACGCCTACTTCCTGACGGCTCTACAGCTCGCCGCAGGCCTCCGCGGCGTCGCCCCCGACCTAGCCGACTTACTAGATCCTCTGAGACATCCCGAGCTGTACCTAATCGTGGGATACTCCGTGAGGAAGCTCCCCTTCGTAGTGCGTAGCATATACGCCGGGCTACAGCAGATACATCCCTCCATGGAGGAGGTGGCCATGAACCTCGGCGATGGGTACGCAGGGGTCCTTAGGAAGATTCTGGTCCCCCTGCTTAAGAACAACATCCTCAGCGGCGCCTTGATAGGCTTTGTCTACGTCACCAGCGAGGTCTCCCTCAGCATAACGCTCGGCGTGTTGAAAGGCGTCGGCCAAGACACGGCCATGCCCATAACTGCCTTCATGAGGGAACGTTTCGAAAGCGGCCTCTACGGCGTCCAAGACGCCGCCACCCTAGGACTCCTGCTGGTGGCGATACAAGTAGCCGCTATCACCCTGACGACTAAGGTGCTCAAGACGAGGTACGGATTCGTCCTTTGAAAAAACTAGGGGATTTGACCAGCCACCTCTAGATACTTCTTCCGCGCCGCCTCTCTCCACGCCGCCTGTATTCTGTCGCGAAACGTTGCGTCGCTCAGCTTGTCGTTGATCTTCATGGCGTATTCAAGCGTCAACTTGACAGACTGGCCGGTCTCCGGGTCTGTGAACGTCACCGGCTCGC
Organism: Pyrobaculum sp.; assembly: GCA_032249215.1. GTDB lineage: Archaea > Thermoproteota > Thermoprotei > Thermoproteales > Thermoproteaceae > Pyrobaculum. The sequence goes on along the minus strand of JAVVGH010000022.1, from coordinate 4,432 downwards.
CCAGCCTCTTGGCGAGGGCCTCGGCAGTGGCTTTGTCGATCTTCCCGTCGAAATATGCCCTCAGCAACTTACTCCAAGTCTGCTGGAGTACGTCGGCGTTGTCGTTGATGGCGGCTTGGAAGTAGTACATCACCACGTTCTCCACGGCGAGGGCAAGCGTGTCGTTGAAGTCGATGGTTTTCAAAGTCAACATGTAGTCGTAGATAGTCTTTAGGTCAGGTCTCTGCCTCCCCTCCGGCGTGTTGAAGGCGTTGGGGTTGGCGGGCATTCTGTTGATCTTGGGGTCGAACACAACCCTCTGCCCCTCCGTAATTACCCAAGCCACAAAAGCCTCAGCGGCGTCCCGGCACTTGGTGTTCTTAACCACCGCGATTGGGTCGCCGTTGACGGAGGTGTCGGGCGGGATGACGTACTTAGTGTCCGGGTTCTGGAGCTGGGCAGTGTAGCCGTAGAAGTCGATGGTCCACCCGGCGCCAATCTCGCCGGCGATCACCGCGTCTCTAACCGCCTCGCTCCCCCCGAAGATCTTGCCGTTGGCGGCAGTGAGCGTTATGACGCGCCACCCCTCCTCCCAGCCGTAGGCCTGGAGGATAATCTCCGCAATCCTAGTATTGCTAGTAGAGGCGGGGAGGTTAGCCAAACCAGCCACGGGGATTCCCTTAATGACGCCTTTACCGTACTCAAAGGAGGCTAAGTCGGCCCATGTCTTGGGCTCGGGCAGACCCAACTGCTTCAACACCTTCGTGTTTATGGTAATGCCGAAGCTTGACACAGCCCAAGCCACCCAATACACCTTTCCGTCGGGGTCAGTCCGCATCATAGGCATCCCCGCTATGGTCTTGGGTATCTGGGCAAGCGCCGCCTTGACCTCCGGGCCTTCAAGCGGCAGAAGAAGCCCGTCCTTATAGAGCGAGTCAAAGAGAGTCGGCCCGCCGCCCCAAGCCACATCCACCTGCCCACTCTGGATGAGCGCCCTCCACTGCCCCGCGGCCACCGGCCTAAACACCACGTCTTTAATTCCATACTTCTTCGCAACCTCGCTTTTTAGAAACAACGACCTAGCGGCGTCAAGTATGTCTGTGGGGTGTCTGGTAACGACGGAAAGAGTGGTACAAGCCGACGGAGCAGGCGTCGTGGGGCTGGTCGTTGTGGTTGGAGTAGGTGTGGTGGTGGATGTTGGGGTTGGTGTCGGCGTTGGGGTAGTGGCTGTGGGCGTCGGGGTTGTTGTAGGCGGAGTTGTAGCCGTCGGGGTGGTTGGGGTGGGCGTGGTTACGGTGGACGTGGTCTGCGTGGGGGGTGGGGGGAGTGTGGCGAAGTAAATCGCCACAAGCGCAATTGCAATCAGCGCGGCTATTCCCAGGACTAGGCCTGTTCGCATGGCTCTGTCGATGCAAGTATTTAAAATATTTGCCCGAAGGCGGAATGCTATGCACAATACATTTAAAACCTTAAACAGTCCCAATTATGCGAACTGAAATAGTAACGGTTCTCCTGGTGGCGGCCCTAGCCGCCGCCCAACAACTCTACGTACCAATTCTCGTCGATGTTGCCCACGGAGAGGCTACCAAGGGTTTGGACTTCTGGGTAAACAGCACTGTAAATCCCTACGCCATATCCGACTTCGCCCAGCTACACATCTTGGTGCCCCCCGGCGAGGTGAAAGACCCCTTGCTCTTGAGACTAAACGCCACGAAAACCGCCGTATTGGTGAGGGGGGACCTCTCCACGATAGACCTCTCGAGATACAAGGTGATTATACTGGGCCAGCCGCCTAAGCCTCTGACGGAGGCTGAGCTGGCGGCGCTGAAGAAGTGGTTCGAGTCAGGTGGGAAGGTGTTGTGGTGCGCCGCGGATTCGGACTACCCAGCCCAGGGCTCTGAGGAGTCCCAGGTGGCGTGTAACGACATCGCCGAGTACCTAGGCGCCCGCATAAGGCTGGACTACGTCTCTGTGGAGGACTCGCAACACAACGCGGGAGCGGGCTATAGGGTGATAGGCGTCGTCGACCCGCCGCCTCAGCTGGGCTTCCTCGGCTTCATGGCCCAGCGCGTCCTCTTCCACGGCCCCGGCGTGATTGCGGTGGTGCTCCCCGACGGCAGGTGGGTTCCTGCCACAAGCCCCGAGGTGCAGAAGTACTACAACAACATCTTTGTCGTCGTCAGGACCACCGAAAACGGCGTCATTCTCGAACACAGGACGTCGGCCGACAAGAAGGGCAGAGACGGCAAGGCCCACACGGCGGGCGACCGCGGCGTCTTCGCCCTGATGGCAATGGAGTTCATGCCCAGCGGAAGCGTGTTGATACTCTCCGGGGAAACCCCCTACGGCGGCTACGAGCCGGGCGTGGCGCCGGTCTACTACAGGGTGCCGCTGGATGGGCCTAGGTTCTTCAGAAACCTAATGCTGTGGGCCACGGGCAACTACAGAGAGCTCACCACGATGATTCAGCAGACACAGGCTGTGAGCCAGCTCGCCGCAGATGTGCAGACTGTTAAAAACGACGTGGCTGGAGTTAAGAGCGATGTGGCGGCTCTCAAAAACAACGTCGCGGCTCTTCAGAGCGACCTAGCCGCGGTTAAGAACGGCGTCTCCCAGGTATCCGGCCAGCTGGGCACCGTGTCTAGTCAGGTAAACAGCCTCAGCGGGCAGGTAGCGGATCTCAACAAGAAGATCGACCAGCAGATCAACCAGCTGAACCAGCAACTCAACGCCGCAGTTGCCGAGGCCAACAACGCCAAGACCACGGGCCTCGCCGGCACGGCTCTGGCGCTGGTCTTCGCCATAGCCGCCGCCGTCCTCGCCCTGCGCAGAGGCAAGACATCAGCCGCGGAGGGGACAAAAACACGATGAGGTCTCTTTTTTTCCTCCTCCTATCCGCCGCTTTTCTTATCGCCGCCTCCATCGTAGATCCCAGGTGGGGCGCCCCCACATACGTCACGCCAGGTAGCTCCTTCAACATCACCCTCGACGCCCCCGCCGCGGTTAACAGCGTAGCGCTGGCGGCCCCCGGCGCGCCTCTAATACAGCTCAAGTTCACGGCCTCCGGCAACGTAATTACGGCAAATGTCCCCCCCGACACGCCGCTTGGGCTGTATGATATTGTGATAAACGGCGGGGAGATATACGAGCCTAAGGCCGTGTGGGTGGGCAACGTCGCCGGGCCCCTCAGGATACTTCAGCTCACCGACGAACATATGGGCGTGGAGCTGGACATGGCCTCTGTGTACCGCCTGATCCACGGGGCGCTCTACGCCAACGCCATGCCCTTCGACGTGGTGTTCTTCACAGGCGACCAGGCAGACGTCGGCGGGCAGGCCTGGCACCACCTCCTCTTCGTCCGCTACGCCTCCACCATAACAAAACCCGTGTTTGTGATACCCGGCAACCACGATCACGCGGGGGACGACCCCCTGGTCAACTACAGGAGGTACCAGGGCCTCCCCTACTGGTACAGAGTGGTCGGCCCCTACCTAATCATAGGCCTAGACACTGGCTTCGACGGCTATCTCACAAACGAACAGGTCAAGTTCTACGAGGCAGTCCTGGCGAGGCATCCGGACAAGGTGAAGATTGTGCTTATGCACCACCCGCCCTTCTACCTCCAGAACTCCTATGTGGTGGAGACCTACCGCGGCCCCCAGGACATCGACCGGCTCAGCAGAGACCCCACGGGCAGGAGGCCCTACTACCTCGTCTACACCAGCCACCTCCAGAACAGAGCCGGCTTCGAGAAGTTCCTAAACCTCACCTTTAGATACAAGGTGGCGGTGGTGATGAGCGGCCACGTCCACAGCGGCAACTCCACCATAGTCATAAACGGGACGTACTTCGTAACCACCAGAACCCTGGGAGGCTCCATAGACACCTCCCACGGCTTCAGGACCTACGTGGTGTTCCCCAACGGCACGGTCAAGGTAGACCCCGAGGTCTGGACCTACAAGAAATTCGCCGTGATGACGTGGGGCTCCAAGGCGGCCCAGATATACATAGACAGCGACATGGTGTCGGGGACCCTTGCCGTTGACCTCCCCGGCGACTACGCCGGCGTCAAGGCCCTCAACGGCACAGCCGAGCTCGTGAAGGCCGAGAAGCACCCCCTGGGCAAATACACCCGCTACGTCATCAAGCTCTCCGGCCAGCCCATATGGGTGGTGATTGGCGAATACGCCCCAGCTCCCAAGATAACCGTCGAGAGGATACTGCCCAGAGGCCCCACCCCCCGCGACCTGGTGACGATCACCATCAGAGCCGAGGACCCCAACGTAGGCATACCCTTCCTCGTTGTCAACGGGACGAGGCTCCTAGCCTCCTACCTAGAGGAGCAACCCGCCTACCTCTACAAATTCATATACAAGGCGCCAACCACAGTACCGATACAGGCACCAGGCGGAACCCCCATCACCATACAGATAGGACAGCCCACCACGACCCA
>JAVVGH010000021.1:0-9685 GCA_032249215.1 Pyrobaculum sp. | reverse complement strand
CTATGTCGGCTCTTATTTCTTTCAAGTCGCCTACTATGGTGCCGAGGTAGAGGACGAGGATGTCTTCAGTAGACAGCTTCTTACCCTCCCGGATTTTGCTCAAGACGTGTTCCACCGCCATCTTAACCGCGTCGTAGGCAACGCCGGAGATATCACCCACAAAACAGCCCCAACACTAATATAAAAACATTGTACACAACGACCCGTGGGGGCTTGACCTCATGTGTGTCACACTATTTCCGTGGCGTTAGTAACTTATGCTGTGTTTTCGCGGTGCTGTGCATCCACAAGAAGGACATATGAACCGCTTCTTGAGTGTTGGTTCTCGGGGGAGGGGTGTCTATAGCTTTTTGGCTTGTCGCTGAGGAATTGTTATATCTACAAGTTGTCGATACCATCTGGTAGCCTGGAGGAGTTGCATGATTGGCGCGTCTTGTAGCGATACCGGCAACGCGACGAGGGCCCCCACCATCTTCGTCTCAGCAACCACGCCGCTCAACGCCTCGTGCCTAACAGTTTACTGTGGGACCGCGTCGTTCTGTATCTCTAGCGTATTCTCCGTTGTCTAGCGTCGCTGAAACATGTACAAATCTTCGCGACGTGGTCACGCCTTTAAGCACCGAATATGGTCTTCTTTACTCGAGAATTTCATGCTCGGCGTGTGCTCAAAGTTCCGTGGTCTACGGCCCTAGAGACGCGTGAAAGCCGCTCATGTGGCGTTGTGGGTGTCTGTGAGGTTTTGGTTGGAGAAAGTGTTTTATTGTGGGGGTTGGGGGCGCTGTATGGTTGTAGCTTGTGTGGTGGGTATAATCAGCGCCGGGAGTGGGTATGAGGATTAGGGTAGCGACTAGGGGGTCCAGGCTGAGCTTGTTGCAGACGGAGGAGTTTCTTTCGCAGGTGAGGGCAGTAGAGCCCGGGGTGGAGTTTGAGGTCGTGGTGGTGAAGACGACCGGCGACGTGATCGTGGATAAGCCGCTGTATCAAATCGGCGTGAAGGGGATTTTCGAGAAGGAGGTGAACCTGGCGGTGCTTAGAGGGGAGGCAGATATCGCGGTTCACAGCTTGAAGGATTTGCCGTCTGAGCTGTCGCCGGGGCTTGTGCTGGCTGGGTTCTCGCGGCGGGCGCCTCCCCTGGACGCGTTGGTAAGCGCGCGGGGCTACACGCTGGAGTCTCTGCCGACGGGCGCCGTGGTGGGGACCTCCAGCATGAGGAGGGCCGAGTTCATAAAGGCCCTGCGCCCAGACGTAGAGCTGAAGCCGCTAAGGGGAAACGTGGATACCAGGGTGAACAAGATCTTGGCGGGGCAGTTCGACGCGGCGGTTATGGCGGCGGCGGGCGTGTACAGGCTGTACGGCGAAAAGCCCCCCGTGGCGGTGGTGCCGCTTAGGCCGGAGGAGGTCCCCCCGCCCCCGGGCCAGGGCATCGTGGCGGCGGTGGCGCGTGAAGGAGACAGCCACATCGTCGACCTGCTTAAAAAAGCCAGCGACCCCGCCGCCGCGGTGGAGGCGCTGGCGGAGAGGACCTTCCTTAGGGAGGTAGGGGCTGGTTGCCACGTGGCCGTCGGCGGCGTGGCGCGGCTGACGCCGTCTGGGCTGGAGTTTACGGCTGGGTACGCCTCGGGCGGCAGGAGACACGTGGTGAGGGTATTCGGCGAGGAACCTGTGGAGGTGGGGAGGAGGGCGGCGGGGCTTGTAGCCGCGGCGCGGGACGGCGGTCTGGGGGTCTCCTCAGCAAATCCGCCGAAGTTCAACGGCGTCTAGGTCGTAGTAGTATCCCACCACCTCTGCCCCTAAACCTCTAAGTTTTTCGCATGTTATCTTCACGTTTTCTGTCTCCACCGCCTCTGGACTCGCGGAGCCGGCTTTGGCCGCGGCTTCTTTTATCTGTTGTGCAATGGGGGGTGGGGCCCGTCCTTCCAGTGCCGCCGCCACGGCTCCGCACCTCTTATGTCCTATCACGTATATCTTCCGCACCCCCAGGTTCTCCACTGCGAACTTGAGCGAGTAGAGGACTAGGTCGTCGACAACGTTTCCTGCCACCCTCACCACGAACATCTCGCCTAGGTTCGACAGCGTGAGTAGTTCCGGCGCGACTCTGGAGTCGCTACATGTCAACACGGCGCATCTAGGGGCCTGCCGAGCCGCCGTGGCCCTCGCCCGCTCCACCACGTCTCTGGCGGTCAGAACCCCAACGCCCCTCCTAACCTCATCAAACCTCTCAAGACACACGACGGACCTAATCTCTACATATAAATCTTTTCGACGATGGCCCTTGCTTAGCGCCGTTTGTAGCCGCGGTTCTGCTGGTCTCCGCCGGCGTTTTCACAGCTTGTTGCATGTGGAGCAATCGGTCTAAGGCTGGTCCCTTCTTTATCTGGCCCCGTGCCGCGTCCGCCGGCGGCGGAAAGTTTTTGTGGGAGAAGGATATTTTTGCTGTGCATCCCAAGTGGCTGGAGAGGCACATGAGGCATTTCAGAGACGCCCTCTACCACCTGGAGCGCGGCGACGGCATGGCGGCTTGCTACAACGCCTACGTCTCTGTGGAGGCTCTGCTCAAGGGCGTCTTGGGCTACAGCCCCTACGGCGATCTGCAGAAGGTGGACCGGTTGCCCTCTCTGCTTAGGAAGGCGATCGGCGCCTCGCCGCCTGACGTGGAGGAGTGCGCCGAGTGTCTCGAGCGTAAGGCCTTCTCGGAGGAGGGTGCTCGTTGTGTCAAATGCGCAGAGCTCGTCATCAACGCGGTCTACCGAATGTTGGAGAGCTCCTTCAAGGCCCCGTCCCGTAGCTCGTAGAGCCTCTCCGCCGGAGGGAGCTCGGAGGGGTAGTGGCTGGTCCACACCACCAGATTTTTTCTGCTGTACTCGGCTATGTGCGCCGCCGCGATCTGCCGTTTTTCGGGGTCGAGGAAGGCGGTGGGCTCGTCGAGGAGGGCTACCTTGGGCCTGCAAGCCAGCACTCTCGCCAGCGTCACCAGCTTTCTGTAGCCTCCCGACAGCGACTTGGCCTTCTTCCTCAACACGGGCCTTAGGCCGAGGGCGTCCTCCACGTCGTAGTCGCGGCAGAAGAGGTTGTCCTCCACAGTCCCCGACAGAACCACCGGCTCTTGGTGGGCATAGAGTACCTCTCTCCTCAGCCTCCCCCTGGCCTCGCCCCAGCTGAGCCCCAGTATCTTCACCTCGCCTTCAGTGGGCTCAAGAAGGGTGGCGAGTATCTTCAGCATGGTGGTCTTGCCGGAGCCGTTGGGACCCAGCACCACCACGAGCCCCCTCTCCGGCAGTTGGAAAGTGACTCCGCGGAACACCCAGCCGTCGCCGAACCTCTTGCCAAGGCCTGCGGCGGATATCATCCCCTGTATCTAAACCCCAGGGCGTTCACGACGGCGCTTACGGTAATGGCCAGCGCCAGCAGGACAGCGCCTAGCTGAAGCGCAGCGTCCCAGTTGCCGAGCATGGTCTCGTGGGCCACCGCCGTCGTTAAGACCCTCGTCCTGTACCTAATGTCGCCGCCTAGCATAAGGGCGATGCCCAACTCCCCTAGCGCCCGGCCGTAGGCCGCCACGGCGGCCGCGGCGAGACCCCAAGCCGCCTCTCTCACATACAGCCTAAAGGCCCCCAAATGGCCTAGTCTAAACATCTCCACCACCTCTCTCACCTTGGGGTCTACCCCCTTAAGCGCAGTCAAGGCGAAGGAGAGGTACAGCGGCAGTATCAAAACTGCGTGGCCTATCACCACGGCGTTGAGAGTGTAGAGGAGTTGTAGAGAGCCGAGGGGGCCCGACCGGGATAAGAGGAGGTAGAGCAGGAGGCCCAGCAACACGGTGGGCATGCCCACGAGGCCATTGAAGACGGCCTCGGCCGCCGCGGCGGCTCGGCCCCCCCTCACGTGTAGATAGACGGCGAGGGGGGTCCCCACGGCGGCTGAAAAAAGAGTGGGGATTGTGGAGACGTAGAGAGTGTTGAGCACTATGCCTACCAGCTCCTCAGCTGACACAGCTGGGGCCGAATATAGCCGGTTTTATCCACTCCATCGCCTTGGGGTCTGCCTTGGTTATCGGCGTGAACAGCGGCGAGCCGGCGATGGTCAAGTTGGCCATCACGGCTTGTCCCCTGGTCAGCATGTACTGCGCCATGAGCTTCGCTACCTCCGACGGCTTGACAATGGAGAAGCTGTAGATGTTGATGAGGTCGGGCGACGCCGAGATCACCACGTCCAGCTCGGGGAGCTTGTCCCTGTACTTAAGCCAAGTCCCGGTGTCGGAGAGGACGTAGGCCTTCTTCTCGTTAGCCAGGAGGATGGTCTGGCCCATGCCGGCGCCCGCCGAGATGTACCACTGATCCGTCTTGGGGTCGGGTTCTCTCCCTATTGCCTTCCGCCACAGCGAAAGCTCCATCACGTGGGTGCCCGACTTGTCGCCGCGGGAGACGAACGGCGCCTTGGCCTGGGCGATCTTCCTAAAGGCCTCCACTGCCGTGAGCCCCCTCACGCCGGCGGGGTCGTCCTTGGGGCCCGCCACTATGAAGAAGTTGTAGGCGATGACGTCTCTGCACTTGAGGGTGCCGTTCTCCAGATACTGCTTCTCCGGCGCGGGGGCGTGGACCACTACCACGTCTACGTCGCCTCTAGACGCCATGAGCAGAGCTTGGCCGGTGCCCACCGCAGTGTACCTCACCTCCACGTTGTAGCCCCTCGCGGCGGCCCACCTCTCGAAGTCAGGTATCAACACGTCGAGGAGGCCGGTGTCTTTTACGCTGGTGGTGGTGGCCATATATAGCGTAGTCTTAGCCGGCGGGGCAACCGCAGTCTTTGGGGAGGCTGTGGCCGCCGTCTGCAGGGCTGGGGTAGTTACTTGAGCGGTGACCGTCGGAGAGGGCGGGGTGCCGGAGCTCGCCACGTAGAGCACGGCCGCCGCCACAGCCAAAACCACTATAGCTATTACTAGATATCCGATCTTGGACATACAGATATTTAGAAATCTTGTGTTTAAATATTGATGGAGTTTATCCCAGAGCTCAAGGTGGTGGCAGACGGCGTGGAGTTAGGCGCGGCTGTGTTCAAGGCTCTTCTCGCCATAGAGGTGTCGGGGTCTTTTAAGAGGGCGGCGGCGCTTGCAGGTGTGCCCTACGCCACTTTGTGGAATCTCGTGGCTAGGGCGGAGCGGGCCCTCGGCGTCAGGCTCGTAGAGGCGTCGAGACGCGGCGGGACGCGGCTGACCGACCGGGGAAGGGAGGTTCTTAGGGCCTACATGGCGGAGGCGGCGGGGAGGGGCATAATCCTGGGCCTCACGGACTTCATATACGCGGGTAGCCACGACCCCATGGTGGAGGAGGCGTTGAGGGGGCACGAGGCCTACTTCGTCGGCTCTATGCAAGGCTTCCTCCTCGTCGCCGCCGGCCTCGCCCACTTCGGCGGGGTGCACCTCGGCGACAACCTCAGCTTCACCGCGGCCTACGGCCCCCACCTCTGCCTAGTGGGGGGCTTCTACAGAGAGATAGGGGTGGCCGCCCGGAGGCCCGTGGGTCGGCTGAGGGATTTGGCAGAGATGCGTCTCGTGAACAGGCCTCCGGGGGCCGGCACGCGGGTCCGCATAGACAGACTGCTGGAGGAGCTGGGGGTGCCGCCTGGCGAGGCCCCGGGCTACTTCAACGTGGCCCGGACCCACGAGGAGGCCGCGGCGAAGGTGGCCGCCGGGGAGGGGGACTACACTGTGACTTGTAGATACGCCGCCGAGAAGTACGGCCTGCACTTCATAAAGCTGGCCGACGAGGAGTTCGACTTCGTCTGTAGACCAGAGGCGTGTAGAAAGACGGTGGAGTTCGTCAAGAGCCTTAGGCTGGGGCCCGGCTACGCGGCTAAGAGAAACATGGCTGAGATAATCTGCCGAGGGCGTTAGCTACTCGGCCACCTTCTCTACGCGTCTCCCCATTTCGCGGCCGCCGAGGAAGTCGCGTACGCTGTACAACATGCGGTAGTCCGAAACCCCCAGCCGCTTAACTGCGTCTTTTACGTAGTCCTCGAGGATCTGCCGCGAGACGCCGTGGACCATGAAGTAGCATGGGTACTCCCACTTGCCCGGCACTGTGTTTCTAAGCACTACGTGCGTCGTTATGTTCAGCCTGGCCGCCGCCTCGCATACGGGCTCCCGCAGGACCACCATGGCGTTTTCTCTAAACCCAACCGCCTCGCCGTCGACAGTGGCGTGGAGGTCTCTGAGGACGCCGAGTTTTATGAACTCTCTTATCTTGCCCAGGGCCTCCTCCACCGACACGCCGAGGACCTCGGCCGCTTCCTTAAAAGGCTCCGGCGCCAGGGGGAGGGACTTCACCTTGGAGAAGAAGGCCATGGGGACGCCTAGGGAGGAGAGCGGCGGCGGGTTCTCCGGCAGAAGCTCCCCCTTCGTCCACGAGACGCCGCGGCGCAGGTCGAAGCGGACGTCCACCTTGTAGCTACGGAGCGAGTACAAAATCACGTAGTCCAGCCCATACCTCTTCGCAACGGAGGCCACCTTAGCCTCCAGCTCCTCCCTGCTGTTCGCCTTAGTGACGAACCACAAGTTGTAGGGCTTGTAGTCCCGCTGGAAGTTGTGGCTCACGTAGGGGTCTTTGTTCACCTCGGCGGCGACCTCCTCTATGATGTCCTCCGGCACCGCCATCCCCACCAGAGCCGCCTCAAGCCCCCGAGACCTGTAGTTCAAAATAGCCCCAATCCTCTTCAAAACCCCCGCCTTAACCAGCCCCCTAAGTCTCTCGATAACCCAGCCCTCGTCTACGCCCAGCCTCTCTCCAAGCGCCTTGTAGGGACGCTCCACTAGAGGGAAATTGTGCTGAGCCTCCATCAAAAGATCCACATCCCGAGAATCCATGGCCCACTACGAATTTCCATTAAAAAACCTACTAAAAAGGTAGCCTTTTAAAACGGCGTCCCCTCTTTGAGCCACCGGGCGGCGTCTAGGGCGTGGTAGGTGAGGATTAGGTCCGCCCCGGCGCGTTTTATGGCGACGAGTATCTCCAGCGTTATCGTCCTCTCGTCTACGTAGCCCGCCGCGGCGGCGGCCTTCACGAGGGAGTACTCGCCTGAGACGTTGTAGGCGGCGAGGGGGACCCAGGGGAAGTGGCTCTTGACGAGCCTTATCACGTCTAGGTAGGCCAGGGCGGGCTTGACCATCACGATGTCGGCGCCCTCCTCCAGATCCAGCTGGACCTCCTTCAGCGCCTCGTGGGCGTTCCTCGGATCCATCTGGTAGGTCCGCCTGTCGCCGAACTTAGGCGCCGACGCGGCGGCGACTCTGAAGGGGCCGTAGAAGGCTGAGGCGTATTTGGCGCTGTAGGCCATGATGCCGACGTCGTAGAAGCCGTGGGCGTCAAGCGCCTTCCTGATCTCCGCCACCTGGCCGTCCATCATGCCGCTCGGCGCCACGAAGTCGGCCCCTGCGTCTGCGTACGCCACGGCCTCCTTGGCGTAGAGCTTGATGGTCTCGTCGTTGTCCACGTACCACCTCCCCCGCCGCTCTTTCACCACGCCGCAGTGGCCGTGGTCTGTGTATTCGCAGAGGCAGACGTCGGCGAAGAGGAGGATCTTGTCGCCGAAGGCGTCTTTGAGGAGGCGTAGAGCCCTGGGCACGACGCCTTCTGGGTCGTAGCCGCCGGAGCCGAGGGGGTTCTTCATCTCGTCGGGCAAGACGCCGAATAGGATAAACTTGTTTACCCCAAGAGTCAGCGCCTCCTCCACGTGTTTGACGAGGGGCTCCCCCACGGGCCAGCGGCGTTGGCCTGGCATTGAGGAGATGGGCTCAGCGCCGCCGCTGGGCTTGACGAAGATGGGGTATATGAAGTCGGAGGGGTCCACCGAGGTCTCAGCCACGGCGTCTCTGATGAGTTTGCTGGCCCGCAACCGCCTGGGCCTCACTGTGGGGAACCGCATGTTAGATATTAGATCTGTATATTACTGTTACACAGGGCGAGGAGCTTGTCTGCGGCACGCTTGTCTATGCGTCTGTAGCTCGGCGGCGGCCTCAAGCCGGCCTCCGCCGGCTTCACCGGCTTGGCGCACCGCGTCGGCGCCTTGACTTGTATCAACATGGCGTATCTGGCCCCCTCCACGTATTTCACGTCCTCCTCCCCCACGCCGACGTCTCCCAGCTCCGCCAGCAACCGGGGCAGGTTTCTGGGCGGCACTATGAACACCACGCCGCTTGTGAAGTGCCCCGCCACGGCGGCTACGGGCTTCGTGAAGTAGAGGAAGACCTGGTCCCCCGGCTCCACCAGGGGGCCCGCCAGCCTCCTCAGCTCGTACTTCTTCGCCCCCGACAGGATCTCCTCGCCGAACTTCGGCTTGATAGACATCAGGTAGTACCTCACGGCCTCTAGACAGCCGGTATATTTATGCTGAGCGGAGAGACGCGGCGGCTTTTAACGCCGGGAGGGGCGCCTCGTTGCTCGGCGGGCTTTTCGTCTGCGGGGCGTAGCGTTAAAAACAGAGCTGTTTTTTCTGCCGTGTTGTGTTTCTGCGGGAGACCTGCGAGGAGTAGCGGGCTTTGCATATATCACGACCCCCAATGCGTCAAGGACCCGTCTTGCCGCAGGCTTCTGTCTTTCACCCCGGATTGCGAGGGGTGCCACTTGCCGGGGGGCGAGGTGTCGGGGGCCCCGCCGAGGTTGCGGGAGGCAAGGATCCACGGGCCGCTGATAGTCGAGACCGTCACCGGCGGCGTGGATCTGGAGGGAGCCCGCGGCGTGGATCTCTACATCTACAGCGTGCGGGGCGACGTGAGGCTGGTGGGGGCTAGGTTCCGCCATGTCTACATAGACACGGTCTTGGGCGTGGTGGATTTCTCAGGGGGGAGTGCCGACAGCTTCGTGGCCATGGCGATAGACGGCGGGATCAGGGCAAGGGTGGCGGTGGTGAGGGGGAGGCTCCACGTGGTGGGCTCCTCCGGCTTCTTAGACGCGGCAGGCGCCTCAGCCGTGGGGGAGGTGCTGGTGGATAGGTTCCGGGGCGATGTGTCTCTCGGCGTCAAGGCGTACTCCCTGGAGCTGGCGGGGGTAAACGGCGTAGTCAGCCTCGCGGGGGCCTCCGCCGAGGGGGACATATACATTGTGGAGTCGGCAGGAGACAGGCTCGACCTATCCGGGGTGGAGGTCGGGGGGAGGCTCTTCCTCCTCGCCTCGAAGTTCGGCGGCGTGAGGGTAGACAGGCCGGACCTGCTGAAGAAGATCGTTGTCTTGTAGCTACTCCTCCACCACGTACACCCGCAGAAGCCCCACCTGCTCCACCTCGGCCTCAACCACGTCGCCTCCCCTCAGGAACTTGCCCTTGGCCCACCCCACGCCGGGCGGGGTGCCGGTGAATATCAGGTCGCCTGGCTTAAGAGTTATGCCTTGCGACGCCCAGTGGATCAGCTGCTGTATGTTGAAGATCAGCTCGGAGGTGTTGCCCTCCTGCTCAAGCTGGCCGTTTACCCACAGCCTAAGCCCAAGCTTGTTGGGGTCAGGCACCTCGTCTCTAGTCACAATATAGGGCCCCACAGGCGCCGCCGTGTCCATGGACTTGCCCCAGATCCAGTACTTGCCGTATTGCCTGGCGGTCTTCTCGTCTGGGTTCTGCCAGTCCCTCATGGACATGTCAATGCCGACTGCGTAGCCGAAGACGTGGTCAAGGGCCTTCTCCGGCTGTATATACTTGCCGGGGC
>JAVVGH010000020.1:0-10025 GCA_032249215.1 Pyrobaculum sp. | reverse complement strand
TAGACGAAACAAACAGAAGAATAGACGAGACCAACAAAAGGATTGACGACTTGGCTAAAAGCTTAACAGCTCAGATAGGCGAAGTCAACAAGAGAATTGACGCCGTGCAGATCACCCTCCTTGAGATCCAGAAGCTGTTGATAGAACTTGTCAAGACACGCCAACAGTAACGTTGCAGATGGCTACACTATAGTCGGTTGCTTGCAGTTGCGTCAACGAGTATCTTCACGGGGGCGGCTGGATGCCGAGTCTTCAGCGCCGCAGTTAGTTGCATATTTATAGATCTGTTACTTCCCACACGTGCCGGCAATCAGGGTTATACCTTGCCTAGACATGGACGGGAGGAGGGGCGTGGTTCTTAAAGGCGTCAACTTCATGGGGCTGAGGGAGGTGGGAGACCCCGTGGAGATGGCAGTGGCCTACGAGGAGGAGGGGGCGGACGAAATCGCCATACTGGACATCACGGCCACGCCGGAAGACAGGGGCACCTTCGTAGAGGCAGTTAGGCGCGTCGCCGAGGCCGTCACCATCCCCGTCCTCGTCGGCGGCGGCGTGAAGACGCTGAGAGACGCCGAGGCGTTGTTTAAGGCCGGCGCAGACAAGGTCTCCATAAACACAGCCGCCGTGAAGAACCCCGGCCTGATAAGAGAGATGGCCGAAATCTTCGGAAGCCAGTCCACCGTCGTTGCCATAGACGCCAAGCGGGCCGGCGGGAGGTATGAGGTATACGTCAGAGGCGGCCGCGAGCCCACGGGCCTAGACGCCGTGGAGTGGGCGAAAAAGGCCGTGGAGCTCGGCGCGGGGGAGATACTCCTGACCTCCATAGACCGCGACGGCACCAAGCTGGGCTACGACACGGAGCTCATCACGCGCGTGGCACAGGCCGTGGACGTGCCCGTAATAGCGTCAGGCGGCGCGGGGGCCCTGGAGCACTTCTACGAGGCAGTCAAGGCGGGCGCAGACGCGGTACTGGCGGCCTCCCTCTTCCACTTCCGCCAGCTCACCATACGGCAAGTCAAGCAGTACCTAGGGGGAAGAGGCGCCGAGGTGCGGCCATGAGGGGCCTTCCCCGCGACGCGGTTAAGGCCGTGGAGCCTATAATAGACGACGTGGCGGCGCGGGGCCTAGACGCCGCCCTGGAGTACTCCAGGCGGCTCGACGGGACGGCCCCCGAGAAGCCGCTCATCGAGCCGCGCCCCGGCGGAGACCCAGAGGTGGTAGACGCCGCCCTCAAAGCCGCCGAGGCCCTGGAGACTCTCTACAGAAGGCTCCTCCCCAGCGGCGCCGCAGATTACTACGGCGGCGTCCTCAGGGTGGTGCGGTGGGCCCCCGTACGCAGGGTAGCCCTTTACGTCCCCGCGAGGTACATCTCGACGCTGGTCATGCTCACAGTGCCGGCCAAGGCCGCGGGGGTCGAGGAGATATACGCCGTCACCCCGCCCAAGGGCGTCACGCCGGAGCTCCTGGCGGTCGCCAAGGAGCTGGGCGCATCCGCCGTCGTGCCCCTGGGGGGCCCGCACGGCCTGGCATACGCCGTCTTCCACCTCGGCGTCGACGCGGTGGCGGGGCCCGGAGGCCTCTACGTCCAGGCCGCCAAATACGTCCTCTCCCAATACGTCGGAATAGACGGCATTGAGGGCCCCACCGAGCTGGTGGTATACGCCGAGGGGGTAGACGCCGAGACCGCCATGAGGGGGGCGCTTGCGCAACTGGAACACGGACCCACCTCCTTCGCCCACTTCATAACCCCAGACCCACAACTGTTGAGGAGGGCAGAGGAGATATACGCCAGGGAGAAGACCTCCTCCATGGGCCCCCTCAAGACCCACTTGGCGGCGGGCGTGGAGGAGGCGGTGAAGCTGATAGACGAAATCGCACCGGAGCACCTGGAGGTCTGGGGCAGGCGGGAGGTGGCGTACCGCGTCAGAAACGTAGGCGCCGTCTCCGTCAACATGCCCAGCCCATACCTCGACTACGCCGCCGGCATCAGCCACGTCCTCCCCACCGGAGGCTCCGCCAGGTGGCGCGGCATAATCACGCCACACACCTTCATGAAGCCCATAGGCATGGCGGAGGCTGTAGGCCCCCTCCAGCTCCTCGACGCCGCCAGAAAACTAGCCGAGTACGAAGGCTTCCCCTACCACAGAAGAGCTCTGCAATGACTTGCCAGATACTCGCCCAGCTGGAGGAGGTGATACGCCAGCGGATAAAGGAGGGCAACCCCCAGAGCTACACCTACCGCCTCTATACCGCCGGAACCCCCCACATAGCCCGCAAAGTCGCCGAGGAGGCCGTGGAGGCCGCCATAGCCGCCATAGCCGAAGGCAGACAGCGGACCGTAGAGGAGGCGGCCGACCTCATCTACCACCTACTCGTCCTCCTCGCCGCCCAAGGCCTCACCCTAAACGACATATGCGCCGAACTCGAAAAAAGAATGAAGAAGTAGCGGCCAGCCAACACAAAACCCCGCATTTTACACAACTTTGCCTACCGAGCTTTGACCCCCTACCTTCTCACTTGTCCATACGCCACCCTACGCGGAAGGCCGCAAGGCGGAGGGCCCATCTGCTACGACGTAGAAGCGGCCCGCCACACCCTGCAACACCATCTGAGGAAGTACATCAACAAGCCACCTGAAAGCCGTTAACAAGGCGCGTGAGACGGGTCTCCCTAGAACCAACAAAAGGTCTAGGGGATTAAAACAGCTCTCCCAAAGACGACGCCGCGCTCCATATCTTCATGAGCCCTGGCGGCATCTTCCAACCGGTACTCCGTGTAGAAAGGCCTTATGAGACCCCTCCTCAACAAATCAAGCGCCTCGTAGATATCCCAAGGCCTAAAGGCCATGCTCCCAACAACCCTCACCTGCCGCAGGATAATCAAGGCAGGACTTATCAAAGCCCTCTCACCCGTGACGTTCCCTATCACCACCACCACCCCATTTCTCTTTACCAGCTTCAAAGACCTCTCAAACGTAGGGCTCCCCACGGTATCCACAACCACGTCAAAATCCTTATCCCCCTCCCCCGCCGTCTTTATACCCAACTCCGACAACACCTTAGCCTTCTCACGCGACCTCGTAGAGACATACACCTCCCCACCCCTCACACTGGCAAGCTGCGCTATGTAGAGACCAGTGCCCCCCGCCCCCACCACCAAGACCCTCTTCCCATCCACATCCACATGTCTAAGAACGTAGACAGCGGTAGAAAGCGGACAAGTAGCAACAACGGCGGCTCTTGGATCCACCCCGTGGAACGGATGCACAAACCTGGCAGGCAACAACACATACTCCGCATACGTACCATTGCGAGACTCCCCCAGAAGCTCCGCATTTCTACACAAATTCTCCAACCCCCTCCGACAGTATTCACACGTGCCGTCGTATACAGCCGAAAGAAACACCCTAGCACCTACCAACTCCTTCTCAACACCAGGCCCCACCTCCACCACCCTCCCAACCCCCTCGTGGCCAGGCACCACAGGCGGCTTCACGTGAGGAAACGCGCCTTTACGCACCACCAAATCCCTGCCGCAGACACCCGCCGCCTCGATCTTCACAACCACCTCCCCAGGCCCCGGCTTAGGATCAGGCAGATCTGTATACTGCAAAGCTTCGCGCGGCTCTCCAAACTTAACCAGCTGTACCGCCCTCACCTCAACACCTCCTTAAACTGCTCCTTCAAAACCTTCTTGTCGATCTTGCCCGTGCCCGTCAGCGGCAGTTGCTGCACGAAGATCACCCTGTCCGGCAACCACCACTTCGGTATCTTGCCCGCCTCCACAAACTTCTCAAGGTGCTTTATTATGTCCTGCTCAGTAGCCGACGCGCCGGGTTTCAAGATCACCACGGCGACGGGCCTCTCGCCCCACTTCTCATGCGGCACCCCAATCACCGCCACCTGCGCCACGGCTGGGTGCGTCGCTATGAGGTCCTCAAGCTGTAGAGACGAAATCCACTCCCCGCCCGACTTAATCACGTCCTTAGCTCTGTCTACGATACGGACGCGGCCGTCGGGAAGCCACACGGCAACGTCGCCTGTGTGGAACCAGCCGCCTTTCCAAGCCTCCCTGGTCTTCTCCGGGTCGCCTAGGTACTCAGGGGTCACCCAAGGAGACCTCACCACGATTTCACCCATAGTTTTCCCGTCCCGGGGGACCGGGTTCAAGTTCTCGTCGGCAACCATCAGATCCACCAACGGTATTGGGAGACCAGTCGCGGTGAGTAGGCTGTAGTACTCCTCCACGTCTTCCGGCATCTTCTCCGTAGGTCTAAAGAAGCCCAGCGTCAAGATCGGCGCAGTCTCCGTCATGCCGTAGCCGACTCTCGGGATAAAGCCCGCCTCGGCGGCCTTCCTAGCCAGCTCCTTGGGCAACGCGGCGCCGCCGACCACGAAGATAGGCTTAACCTCTCTGATCTTCGCCAAATACTTCGGCAGCTCCGGGGCCGTCAGCAACATGTACAACATGGTGGGCACGCCAGCCAGCGCCTTGACCTCCTCCTCCGCGACCAGCTTCACCGTGTGATTCGGGTCGAAGCGGCCTGGGTAGACCTGCCGCCACCCCAACAAGGCGAAGGTCCAGGGGGTGCCCCAGCCGTGGACATGGAACATCGGAACCAGCTGGAGGAAGGTGCATGGCTTCTCCGCGCATTCGGGTCTGGCGAAGCCTCTGTAGCCGGCGAAGGCTATCGCTGAGGTGAGGGTGTGTAGCGTCAGTGCTCTGTGGGTGAAGTAGGCGCCTTTTGGTTTGCCTGTGGTGCCGCTGGTGTAGCCTATTGTGGCGACTGTGTCCTCGCTGGTTTCTGGGAGCGGTTTTGGCTGTCCTTGTTTTATCACGTCTTCTATTTCGGGGTCTTTTGTGGCTGGGCCGAGTCCGTCTGTGATCTGTATGTAGATCTGGACGGTTTTTAGGTGGGGTTTGAGCTTCTCCACGAGTGGTGCGAAGTCTCTGTGGTAGATCAGCGCCTTGTCTCTGGCGTGGTTTATTATGTATGCTATGTCCTCCGGGGCTAGCCTCACGTTGAGGGGGTGGAGGACGGCGCCCATGCCGGGGACGGCCCAGTACAGATCGAAGTGCCAGATGGTGTTCCAGTCGAGCGTGGCCACCTTATCGCCAGGCCCCACGCCCATCTGCCGTAAGCCGTCTGCCAGCCTGAGCGTCCTCTCGTATTCCTTGGCGTATGTGGAGCGGATGTTGTTGCCGTGGGGTGGGAGGTGGGCTACTTCAACATCTCCGAATATCTCCTTTATATACTTCCATAGGTTGTTTAATGTCAGTTGATACTTCTCCATGGAATAAGATAATGTTTTGTTTTTATCAGTTTCTTTAGGCAGGAGGCGAAGTGCCATTTTTATTAACTCCATTTGTCTCTTCTCCATGGAGTCCAAAGCCGTGTCTCTCCTAGGCAGGCTGATCTCTATACCCACGGTGAATCCGCCTGGCGAGAAGTATCAAGAGTTTGTGGAATTTGCCGAGAAGTATTTCAAGTCTTTGGGTCTAGATACGGAGGTTGTCGAAGTCCCCAAGTCCGAGGTTGCGAAGCACTGCCCCGAATGTGCGGAGTACCCTAGGCTTATCTTGCTGGCTAGGCTAGGCGAGCCTAAGATCCACTTCAACGGGCACTACGACGTGGTGCCGCCTGGGCCTTTGGAGAGCTGGAAGGTCACGAGGCCCTTTGAGCCTGTGTACCGCGAGGGGAGGCTCTACGGAAGGGGCGCCGTTGACATGAAGGGCGGCCTTACGTCGATTATGTTGGCTGTGGAGAAGGCGGTGGCCGCTGGGTTGAAGAATTTTGAGGTGTCTTTTGTGCCGGATGAGGAGATTGGGGGCGAGACGGGGGCTGGCTACTTGGCGCGGTCGGGTAAGGTGAAGGCGCCGTGGGTGGTGATTGCGGAGGGTTCCGGCGAGGACAACATCTGGATTGGGCATAGGGGGTTGGTGTGGTTTCTGGTGGAGGTGTATGGGAGGCAGGCGCACGGCTCCACGCCGTGGCTCGGCCTAAACGCCTTCGAGGGGGCGGCGTACATCGCCCACAGGTTGCAGGAGTACGTAAAGGCTATTTCGACCCGCGTGAGTAGGTACGAATTCGACGACCCGAGGGGCGCCTCGCCTACCGTGACCATGGGTGGGGAGGTGAGGGGGTCTGTCAAGACTAACGTGGTGCCTGGCTACTTCGCCTTCTCCGTGGACCGGAGGGTGATACCGGAGGAGGACGTGGAGCAGGTCAGGCGCGAGTTTGTGGAGTTCGTGGAGAAGGTGGCTAAGGAGGTGCCGCATAAGGTGGAGGTTAAGGTGACTAACGTCTCCGAGGCGGCGCTGGTGGAGCCCAGCCACCCGCTTGTGGAGGCGTTGTCGTCTGCCGCTGAGGCGGTGGTGGGGAGGCGGCCGAGGAGGACGGTCTGTATCGGCGGCTTGGACGCCCGCTTCTTCATAAAGGCCGGGATCCCCGCGGTCACCTACGGGCCTGGGCCCATAGGGCTTGCCCACGCCCCCGACGAATACGTGGAGGTGAGGCAAGTGATAAACGTGGCCGAGGCCTATTACAACTTAATAAAGAGGGTCAACGGCTAGTCCTGTACCGCAGGTGGTGCACGGCCGGCTTCTTTTCTGCCTAGTTAGCCGCGGGCTGGCGGGGGGTCTCCGCCTTATGTGATTAGTTTTTCTATTGAGGTTATAACTATGTCTTTGGCTCCGGCGGCTTTTAGCTTCAAGACTAGGTCTGGGAGGAGGTCTTCGGGGACTACGCTGAAGACTTCGTAAGTGTTGCCTTTGGCCAGCGGGGTTACGCTGGGGGCCTCCATGGCGGGGAGCGCGGCTAGGACGTCGTTGAGCTTGTCGGCGGGGACGTTGAGGAATATCATCTTCCTGCCTTGGGCGGCGTAGTAGCCCTGGATAAAGGTGGTGAGTTTCCTCGTCAGCTCGTGTTCAACGTAGCGGGGGTGCACGACGAGGCGGGCGCTGGTTTCGAGGACGGTGGCGATGGGGGTTAGGCCGTGTACCTCCAGGGTGGTGCCGGTTGCCATCACGTCGAGTATGGCGTCGGCGATTCCAAGTTGCGGCAGGACCTCCACAGAGCCGGTGACCTTTACCACCCTGACGCGTTTGCCGAGCTCGGCGAAGTAGTTGTAGGCTATATTTACGAACTTTGTGGCGACGCGGGCGCCGGGGGGCAACTCGTCCACGGTCTTGATGCCGCTGGACTTAGGCACTGCCACGACGAGTTTCCCCCTGCCGAAGTTGAGCTCCAAGGCTTCGGTCACGTTTGTGCTTGACTCCACCACGTAGTCGTGGCCCGTTATGCCTGCCCAGACTCTGCCCGACTCAACGATGTATGGTATGTCCTCGGGCCTGGCCTTAATTATGTTTAGGTCCGGCCAGGTGGTGGGTATGACGAGCGCCCTTTCGTCCGACGCGAGGGGTCTTATGCCGACGGCCTCGAGGAGCTTCAGTGCGGGTTCCTGGAGCCTGCCTTTAGAGGGCACCGCGAGGAGCATGGGGACCGCCGTCCATGCGGAACTACACGGCCACCTTTATATTCTTTGACGCCGCCTTGAGCGCCTGTAGGAACTTCTCCATCACGGGCAGGGGCGCGAGGGTGAAGCGGAGGCAGGAGGGGCAGAGGGGCTTGCCGCCCAGCGTCCTGACGACGAAGCCGGCCTTGTCCAGCTCCGCGGCGGCCGCCTCGGCGTTGGGGACCTTAAGCGTGACGAAGTTCGTGGGGCCGCTGTATTTTTCTGTGTTTATCTTCGGCACGACCCACTCCCTGGCCTTGGCCGTCTCCTCCACGGCGCGCCTCACGTAGGGCTCCCCCTTCTCCAGGGCGTTCTCCACCGCCTTCGCCGAGTAGGAGGATATGGGGTGCGGGGGCGAGAGGACGCGGAGGGCCTCTGCGATTTTCCTGTGGGCCGCCACGTACCCCACCCTGAGCCCGGCGAGGCCCCAGGCCTTGGAGAAGGTGCGCACCTCGGCCACGTTGCCGTATTCGTAGAGCCTCGGCGCCCAGTAGCCTGCGTATTCGGCGTATGCGGCGTCTAGTATGAGGAGGCCGTCTAGCCTCGCCGCCAGCTCCTCCACCTCCTTCACCAGGTGGGCGGTGGGGTTGTTAGGGGAGCATACATACACGGCGCCCACTCCCGACCTCGCTAAGGCGTCTACGTCCAGGCCGAGGTCCTCCCGGTAGGTGTGCACCACAGGCCTCAGCCCCACCTGCCGCGCAATGACCCTCGCCATGCCGTAGGTGGGCTCCACTATGGCCAAGCCGCGGCCCGTGTGGGCGGCGAGTTGCATGGCTAGGCGGAGCCCCTCGTCGGCCCCCGCCGTGACGACCACTGTGCCTTGAGGCAACCCGTGGCGTGCCTCGATCTTGGTTGCCAGCCTCTTGTTGTTGGGGTCTGTGTAGTGGCGTAGCTCCCAGGTCTCGACGGAGGGGGCGACCTCCCTGTAGTACTCCTCGGGCAGGAAGAGGTTTTCGTTGAAGTGCAGCCTGATTTTTGAGTAGCCTACGTTGGGCTCATCGTAGGCGAAGTCCAGCTCTGGCAGACGCATGGGGGCTCTGCAGGCAGGCGTTAAAAATTTTGTCGGAAAAGTTTTTATCTGAGGGGCGCAGTTGCCGCATGGAGCCCTTCGCCGCGTCGCTGAGGGGGCTGGGCCGGCGTGGGGTATGTCGGCCCGCCGCCTGGACTTGACCATGTCTCTGCCGGTGGAGCCGCGGCCTCTGGCGACGGCCGAGGAGGCATGGAAGATTGCGAGGTCGCTTAACTACAGGCACATAGAGGGGACCGTGGTGGCGGTGGCGCAGGATGTTGAGTCGCGAGAGGTGCTGATGGTGGGATATATGGACCCAGTGGCGGTGGTGCTGACCCTAACAACGGGGCTCGCCCACTACTACTCCACTTCCCGGAGGCGGGTTTGGCTTAAGGGGGAGACCAGCGGCCACTTCCAGGTGGTCAGGGAGTTCAGAACGGACTGCGACGGAGACGCCGTGGTGATAAAGGTGTACCAGGTTGGCGTTGCGTGCCACCTGGGGACGTGGAGCTGCTTCTCGTCTCCCAACTCCTTCCGCGTCAAGCTTTAGCGAGGCGCAGGAAGCGCTTGATCAGCTCTATCCCCGCCCTCCCGCTCCTCTCAGGATGAAACTGAACGCCGACAACGGCGCCGCGGCTGACGGCGGCTGTGTAGCGCCTGCCGAGCTCTACATACGCCACATGGCTTTCGTCGTCTTCGCGCCAGGGCACGGCGTAGCTGTGTAGGTAGTAGTAGTACCCCTCCTGCACCACGGCGTGCCCCCTTGGGACGTGGGTGCGGCTCCAGCCGATATGCGGCACCCTCCTAGCCTGTATCCTCTCCACTACGCCCTTGAAGAGTCCCAACCCGCGGCCGCCCCCCTCCTGACTCGTCTCAAAGAGCAACTGCATGCCGAGACAGATGGCCAGCGTCGGCTTCTCGAGGACCAGGGGCTTGAAGACGTGGGCCATCTCGTATGCCGCCGCGTAGGTGCCGACGCCGGGAAGCACCAAGGCGTCGACGCCCCCCGCCTCCTCCGGCCGCCTAACCACCCGCGGCTCCGCGCCGGCCCTCCTCAAGGCGTTTAACACACTACCCAAGTTGCCCACCGTATAGTCCACAACCCCAACCAACACAGAGAAAAAGAGGGGGTTAAAAAAAGACTTACTTAACCTCCCTCAGGTACGCAGTAATATGCGCAAACGAGGTGCCGCAGAATTTCCTCATAGACGCATGGATCGTGCTGATTATGAAGAAGTAGGGGACGCCCGCCTCATAGTCGAATATCAACAGGCCATTGACGGTGCCGTTACGGAACTCGCCGTGGCCCTCAATCACCAGACTAGAGTAGTTGAAGCTCGTCGTGATGAATAGTCTGGAACGGGGCGCAAGCGGCGAGTCGACAAGAGGCACGGGACGTTCGATACGCTTGTTGATTATGCCCCCCAGGGGCTTAAGCGTTTCGTTGTTAACCTCTTTAATCCTGTTTAAGTCCAGCAACAACTCCCCTACGTAGCTGA
>JAVVGH010000019.1:0-10028 GCA_032249215.1 Pyrobaculum sp. | reverse complement strand
CGCCAAGCGCCGGAGTGTTTGAGAGGCGAGGTAGAGCCGTGGAGGGGCTCTAGGGCTGGTGGGCTTTGAGGAGAAGGTAGGGGCAGGACGTGTGTAGTGATGGCCGTAGGCGGCGGAGGCCGAGCTCAAGGGGTAAAACGAAAGGTGGTTGCCGGGGAGCGGCGGAGACGGCGTAGGAGCGGAGGGTGAGGAGGGTGGCGTGGAGGCTGAAGGAGGCGGTGAAGCTGGGCGGTAAGCCGTCTATTGAGGATTATGTGAGGACGTTGGCAGCTAGGGTTATCCTGCCCGCGGCTGTGGTCAGGTCTGCGGTGGATATTCTGGAGAGGAATAGGCGTGTTTTGTTTGGCAAGAATCCGTGGGTTTCTGCGGCGGCGGCGCTGTGGCTGGCGTCGTTTAAGAAGCTGGGTCTTCTGAAAAGGCCGGCTGAAGCATCAAATACGACTCCGACGAGCATAAGGAAGGCCGCAGACAGGATGAGGGTATGATGGGCGCCCGGAGGATAAGGTAGTACCTGCCGGCTTTGCTTTGGCGTGTGGAGAGGCGTGTGGGTGGGCGCGGGGCTGTGGTTTCTGTGTGTACCCGCGATGTGTGTGGTGTGGATAGGCGGCGTGGGCAGGCAGTGCGTAAGCTTATGATGAGACTTGTGGAGGAGGGGCTCGCGAGGCGGCTCAAGAGGGGCACCTACCTAATCGAGAGGAGCGTAGCGGAGGAAGTCCTTGCGGCGTTGAGGCAGTGGATATGACGACAGTTAAGAAAGTGAAGACCGTGGCCGCCGTTTTTGAGCTACCTCAAAAACTGGGTATCCTCCAGTATGTGGAGTACGAGCCTCCTCCGAGGGAGTGGTGCACCTCCGAGGGGTGCCTATACGAAGGGATTTTGACAGCAGAGGGCTGTCGCAAAGGTGTGTGCGTGCGGTATCGCGTGTGGGTGCATTCGCGGGATAGGAGGACATGGGGGGCGAGGGAGAGGTGGAGGAGGCGGAGGGATGAGGAGGCGGGTGGCTGTATTAGGCAACAGGTGGCTGACGCTCTGTGGGAGTTGTCGGGGAAATACGACGTCGGGGTGTGGTACAGGCGCGCAGAGGAGAGGAGGGGCATCCGCTATGAAGTCCACGTCTACTGCGGCCCTGTCGTAAACGGCGTGCGTTTAGACCAGCCCCGCTACCGCACTGCCGACGAATGCGCCAAGCAGATACTGGAGGAATACAAACGCGAGGTGGAGAGGCTGAAAGAACCACCTCCACCGCCGCCTGACCCGGCGGAGGAGCTTCTAAAGGAGTGGCCGGAGCTACGAGCATTCGGCGTTGAGTGGGTTAGGAAGTGGCTAGACCTTAAGGAGAGGCTGGTGGAGATTGCCGGCGTATTGAGGAAATATCCATGAATGGTTTATGTGGTGAGGCAGAGACCGATGAACATCCTCCACCCCTACATGGTGGAGGTGTACGTGGCGAGGGACGGGTCGGAGGTGTGCCTCTCGCTGAACCCGCCGAAGGCGTTCTGTGCGCGGGATGGCTCGGTGAAGGAGACAAAGCTGGAGGTGGTCTTCGGCAGATATGAGGTGCATGAGGAGAGGATTAGAGAGGTGTACCACCCCAAGGGCCTAATGGCGTTCACCACAACGGCGAGAGAATACGTGAGGATACTATAAACACCCCTCCCCCTTTTCCACCGGCGTCTTAAACTGCGGATGTTTTTGAACCCCACTTCCCCGCCGTCTTAAACCGCTTTCCCCTACGGGAGGAGCCTCATCCCCCTCTTCAGCCTTCCCCAGAAACGTGACGTACTGCTTCTGGAAACGGAGGAGCCTCACCCCCGCGTAGCCGTCTTAAACCGCTTCTCCCTTGTTGAGCCGGCGTCTTAAACTGCATTGGCAGGAGACGGCCGAGAGGGTCGAGACGGCCGCCCCGCCCCCGGGCGCCTCGGGTCGCAGTTAGACGCTTTATAGATATTACAACTGGGCCAACCTGCTGAGGAACTCCCAGTACGCGTCTAGCTCCTTCTCAATCTCTGCAATTTCTTGCTCCGTCAAGTGGGCAAATCTTCCCTGTAGCTTTAAATACTCCTTTAGCGGCTTCCTCTTCGATTTGTCTAGGTGGTTGTTGCTGGGCGGGTTCAGCTTCAGCTTGCCGTGGTCCCATTCATACAGCGGGAAGTAGCCTGTCTCCACCGCAAGCCTCGCGATCTCGACGGTCTTGTTCTCGGGGTAGCGCCACCCGGGCACGCAGGGCGCGTATATGTGTAGGAAGGTGGGGCCCTCCTCTGTGTATTCAAGCGCCGTCTTTATCTTGTTGACCATGTCTAGTATGTACGCCACGCTGGCTGTGGCGGCGTATGGCAACCTGTGGGCCGTCACGATGCCCATGATGTCTTTCTTCCACTGGATCTTGCCCTTCACGGCAGTGCCCACAGGCGTGGTTGTGGTCCATGCGTACTTCGGCGTGGAGCCGCTTCTCTGGATGCCCGTGTTCATGTAGGCCTCGTTGTCGTAGAGTATGTAGAGGACGCCGTGCCGCCTCTCGAGCATGCCGCTTAGCGACTGTAGCCCTATGTCGTAGGTGCCGCCGTCGCCCGCGATGACGACCACCTTGGTGTCGCCGGCGTCCCACATGCCTTTTCTTTTGAGGGACTTTATGGCGGCCTCCACTCCGGACGCCACCGCGGCCGAGTTCTCGAAGGCGACGTGTATGTAGGGGTGCATCCAGGCGGTTTCTGGATACGGGGTGGTGGTCACCTCCACGCAACCGGTGGCGTTGGCTATGACGGCGTTTGGCCCTATAGTTTTCGTTATCCACCTCATGGCTATGGCGGCGCCGCAACCGGCGCACATCCTGTGGCCGGGGGCAAAGAGCTCCTCCCGCGGCAGGTCCTTTAGGGTTTTGTAGTAGACCTTCATATCCTCACCCCCATGAACACCACCTCCTTTCTGGGGTTTTCCCTGAGCATTGTGTATATCTTGTACATATCTTCGACGTACATGGTGCGCTGTCCTATGCCGTGGATTACACCTACCGCCGGCTTGTCTACGCCGTGTATAAACATGGCGGTGGCTATGTCCTTGTAGAGCGGGCCCTCGGCGGGGCTACCGAACATTATCGCCCTGTCCAACACGGCGAAGGCCTTAACCCCCTCCAGGGCCTTCAGCAGATCCATGGTGGGGAATGGCCGGTACAGCCTCACCCTGACCACACCCGCGGCTGTGCCTCTCTCCCTTGCGATGTCGGCGGCGGCTTTTGCGTTTCCGAAGGCGGCGCCGCCGTATGTCACTATGGCGTATTCCGCGTCCTCCATCTTGTAGGTCTCCAATACGCCGTAGCTCCGGCCGAACTTCTCGCCGTAGAGCGCGTCCACGTCCTTAGCGACTTTGTAGGCCTCTTTCAGGGCTACGGCTTGTTGGTACTTGAACTCGTAGTACCAATCGGGGGAGGCGAGGGGGCCCATGGTGACTGGGCGCTTGGGGTTGAGGGTGTAGGGCCTCACGGGGCGGGGGAGGAACCTCCGAACCTCCTCCTCATCGTTGAGCTCCACGGGCTCTACGGTGTGGCTTAAGAGGAAGCCGTCGTAGGCCACCATGACTGGGAGGTTGACGGACTCCGCCACGCGGTAGGCCTGGATGATGGTGTCGTACACCTCCTGCGCCGAGGCCGCGATGTAGATGACCCAGCCTGTGTCTCTGGCGTTCATCACGTCGCCGTAGTCGTTGTGTATGCTTATGGGCGCCGATATGGCCCTAGCCGGCACGGCCATAACTATAGGTAGCCGCATGGCGCTGGCTATGTGGAGGATCTCATGCGCCAGCTCGAGACCTTGGCTGGATGTCGCTGTGAAGACCCGCGCGCCAGCCGCGGAGGCGCCCACCACCGCTGAGAGCGCCGAGTGTTCGCTCTCCACGTGGATGAGCTCCGCGTTGAGCTCGCCGTTTGCCACAAACTCCGATAGCTTCTCCACGATGGTTGTCTGGGGGGTGATGGGGTAGACCGCTATCACGTCTACGTCAGCCGCCTTGACTGCGTATGCGGCTGCGTAGTTGCCCGTCAGGGCCTCCACCCATCTCGTCTTCTG
Organism: Pyrobaculum sp.; assembly: GCA_032249215.1. Lineage (GTDB taxonomy): Archaea > Thermoproteota > Thermoprotei > Thermoproteales > Thermoproteaceae > Pyrobaculum. The sequence continues at coordinate 5,970 of JAVVGH010000019.1, read as the reverse complement.
TATCTGCATCATGGGGCCTCCGGCACCATCTCTATTGCCTTGGTGGGGCATTCGTTGGCGCATATGCCGCAGCCCTTGCAGTAGTCGTACACTATTTCGTATTTGACGTCGTATGTCCGGTTGCCCACCTGGAACACCCCCTTCCTCTCCGCTATGGTGCCCTCTGGGCAGTAGAGCCAGCAGAGCTGGCACCTTATGCACTTGTCGTCGTGTATTACGGGTTTCAGCGTCCTCCAGCCGGCGGTGAGGTTTCTCCTGGTGGAGCCGGGCTCCGGAATTACGGCGCCTATGGGGAGCTCGGCGGCTTTGGGGAGGCTCATAGCTCCTTAGTCTCTTGGTATGCTGATTCTATTAACTTCACGTTTAGGTCGTAGAGCCTGCCTGTGAAGTATTTCTTCAGGGCTTCGGCCGCGGAAGAGAGCGATACTATGCCCGTGGCCTTCACCACGGCGCCTATCAGGGCGGTGTTTACTATCGGCCTGCCTAGGATTTTCATCGCCAACGAAGTTGCATCTACGTAATAAGTCTTTTGGGGGGCCTTATACATCCCGTTTACCACGAGTATCGTGGTGGGCTTCGCGCCCTCCAGCGGATTCTCCGCCTGGAAGAGCGACTGGTCAGCCACCACTACTACGTCGGGGTGGAGGACGGGCTCCCTGATGTATATGGGCTTGTCTGACACGCGGAGGTAGCTCTTTACAGGGGCGCCTCTCCGCTCCGGCCCGAACTCGGGGAAGGCTTGCGCGTATTTGCCCTCCAGTATGGCGGCGGTGGCCAGCACCTGGGCGGCGGTCACCATGCCTTGTCCGCCCCTCCCGTGGAAACGGAACTCCATAATTCCCATGTCCACATATATCTACCATTATTTAACCTTATCTATTTCGCATCTGCCGAAACTTTTTTCTAGCATTTAATACGTGTCTTCTATGAGGTGCATATTCGTAACGAGAGATAGGTTCCCCTCTTCTATGTATAAAAAGCTGGAGGAGGTGGGGAGGGTTGAGGTATATCCTTATGGCGAGTCGCCGTGGTCGACTAGAGGCGTGCCGAAGGAGGTGTTGAAAGACGCGGCGCGGCGGTGCGACGCCTTGGTTGTGTTCATCGGCGACGTGGTAGATAGGGAGGTTTTAGACGCGGCGGAGCGGCTGAGGATCGTCTCCACGGCCTCTGTGGGGGTGGACCACATAGACGTTGAATACGCCAGGCGGAAGGGCATAGCGGTGGCGCATACGCCGTATGTGCTTGTGGACGCCGTGGCGGACCTCGCGGTGGGTCTGCTCATCACGGCGGCGAGGAGGATTGTGTTGGGCGACAGGATGATTAGGGAGGGGAGGGCCGCCCCGGTGTGGGGTAGCTTGATGGGGGTTGATCTGCGGGGGAAGAGGGCGGGCGTCGTGGGTCTTGGCAACATTGGCGTGGCCGTCGCCCGCAGGCTGTTGGCATTCGGGATGGAGGTGGTTTACTGGAGCAGGATGAGGAAGCCAGAGGTGGAGTTCGCCCTGGGCGTTAAATACATCGACCTAGACGCCCTGCTGTCTACCAGCGACTTCGTCGTTGTTACTCTGGCTTTGACGCCGGAGACGGAGCGGTTCTTTGACAGGGTGAAGTTTGCGAAGATGAAGAGGGGGGCCTACTTCATCAACGTGGGAAGGGGGAGGCTTGTGGACACCGAGGCGCTTTTGGAGGCGCTGGAGAGCGGCGTTTTAGCCGGCGCGGCGCTGGACGTCTTTGACGTGGAGCCTCTGCCACCTGGACACAGGCTGGTCTCTATGGAAAACGTGGTGCTGACCCCGCACATTGGCTCGGCGACTGTGGAGACGCGGGAGCAGATGGCGGAGCTCGCCGCGGAAAACGTCGTGGCGTTTTTCAAGACGGGGAAGCCGCTATACGCAGTATAGCTTAAAAAGCGGAGTCGGGGAAACATGCCATGCGTGTGCTCATACCCGTCGACGAGGCTGGTGGCCTTGAGTCCCCCATTTCGGATGAATTCGGCGAGGCGCCGTTTTTCCTGGTGGTAGATGGCGATAGGGTTGAGGTGTATAGGAACGAAGAGGTGATCAAAGGCCGGGGGCACAGGTGGGAGGAGATCCTGCAACTCAGACCCGACGTGGTCATCACTAGGGAGATCGGCAAACCGGCGTACCACGCGTTTAGAGCCAGGGGCGTAAAGATGTATTTTGCAGAGGGCACCACGGCGAGGGAGGCGTTGGAGAGGTTGAAACGGGGGGAGCTCAGAGAGTTCCCCGCCGAGCTGGCGCACGAGCCTAGGCGCCGCCACTAAACACGAGCTTGTCTAGGTGCGCCTTGTACCTAACCCACCACTCGTAGTAGTCGTCGTAGTCTTCGAACTTCCAGTCTTTGGCGCCTAGCTCGCTGGCTAGGGTCGAGACCAGGTCCCTGGCCCGTTTGCTCTCCCAGGGCATGGGCTCGGCGCCGGCGAGCTTGGCGTAGTAGGCGATGTCTCTGTAGAGGTTGGGGGTGGGCGGCTTCACGCCAGCTAGCTTGTACAGATCGGCGAGGACAGGCTCGGCCCAGCCGCGGTGGAATCTACACACGCCGGCGTTGTCTACGTAGGCCTCGGCCACGGCGCGTTCATACGCCGATTTTGCGAAGTCTTCAGGCGGCATGAAGGTGGGGTTGTAGTTGGACCAGTACCTCCCCTGTATGTACATAGGCGCCACGAGGCCCGGCGCCCAGTAGAAGTTCGGCGTCATGTACCCCTCGGCGCCGAAGGCGGCGTAGACCGCGAGGTCTCTAAACCGGCGGCCCGCGGCCTTGACCCTGTCTTGGAACTTCCTCTCCAGCTCCCGCGCCGCCCTTCTGACGCCGTGTCTAGCCACCAAGGCGAGCACCTCGGTGGAGTTGTTCACGAAACCCTCTATCAGCTCGGCGGCGAGCTTCGCGTTTTTCCTGGAGTCCTCCACGGGGCTGAACCTCAGGGGGTCGAAGGCGGGCACGTCGTCTATGCCCACCTCCTCGGGTCTGAGCAGGCCCACATACACGGCGTCGAAGAGCCACGACACCAGATGCCCCATCTCGATCGCGTCTAGGCCGAGCTTGTCTATCAAGTCGACAAGCGGCACGGCCTCCTCGAAGATGTAGTTGCCTATGAAGGGGCCGGCGGCGTGGAAGGACTCGTAGTCCACCTTCTTCCCCCTCCACACCTTCTTACACACGACGGGGCAAGGCTCGCCGCAGTTGTACCAGCTTTTGGCCTTCTCGAAGACTTCTCGTTGGAAGGGTTTCCAGAACAGCTCAAGCACGAGGTCGGCGTGTCTTATCCTCTCCTCCTTAGGCATATAGACGGATTTGTAACCGAAGAGGGGAAGGAGGTCGCGGTAATGTGGATAGTTGACTCCGAAGGTGCCTCCTGTGCCCATCTTGGGGTCGAAGCGGTATTTTACAGTCTTCTCGTTCAGTACATCTATATACGCTTTGCCGGTTTTAGCCCTGAAGAGGTTGTTTACGGCTTCTACGTCGGCTACCTTTTCGTAGAGCGGCCTCTTGGGGCCTCCCACCACTACCGCCGCCACGTTGTGGCCTTGGGCAAGCGCCGTGCCGGGGCCTCCCCTCGCCGCGAAGTCCTCGGCGCCGAGCTTAAACTCGCCGCTCCGCGCATCGACGTCGACGGAGACCACCGCGCCGTTGTATGTGGTGTAGGCAGCCGGGCCCACCACAAGAGCCCGCGCGTCGTTTTCCACGAAGAAGTCTTTATGTTCCCGGTAGAGGCTTTTTATCACCTCGTAGGCGTCGCCTGGCCGCACCTCCGCGAACCTCACCTCGCCCCGGGATATGAAGAGGGCGGTGGGCCTATGCGCCTTCCCCACCACGGCCACCGCATGCGCCCCCATGCCCATGGCCTTGTAGGCGGCGCCGCCCAGGGCTGAGACGTGTAGCGTCTTCGTCTGGGGGCTCTTGAAGACAAAGATCAAGCGGTGGACCCCGTAGAGCCTCCCGCCGACAAACGGCCCGTATCCAAAGACCACGGGGACCTCCGGCGAAAGCGGGTCCAGACGCCAGGTCTCCCGCTCTCGGTGGATCGCAAGCCCTGCCTCCAGGGGCCCCGACGCGTCCAGCTCCCTAAGGGACGTCTGTCGCTTTTCCACATCGATTTCAAGTATTATCATAGAGGGGGTTAGGTGTTATCTAATAAGGTTTTTGCTGTTGCTAGGTATACTCAGTAAACTCAGTAACACTTATAAAGACGTGGATGGATTCGCCTATGAAGGTGAGAGATCTCTTGAAAGACGCCGTTGTGTCTTGCCGCGAGGATGAGCCGTTGGAATGCGCCGTCGCTAAGATGTACGCCGCAAATGTGGGAAGCGTAGTTGTGGTGGATAGGGCGGGCCACCCCGTGGGCATCGTGACTGAGCGCGACGTAGTGAGGTTCCTCGCCCAGGAGGTCGACTTCAAAACGCCGCTGGGGCAGGTGGCGAGGAAGAGCCTCATCACAGTCTCTCCGGAGGATTCAACGCTGTCTGCCGCCGTGAAGATGATCGAGAACAACATTCGCCACATGCCCGTGGTCGAGGGGGGGCGGCTTGTTGGCGTGATTAGTATCAGGGACGTGTTGAGGGCTTTGCTGACGGCTGAAGCTTTCCCCTAGGTTTTTTAACACTCTTTTTCCCTACCTCCATGTCAAAGGTAGCTCTGGCCAGGGAGGCTGTGAAATTTGTAAAGAGCGGCATGGTGGTGGGTCTCGGCTCCGGCTCCACCGCCAGAGAGTTCATAAGGGCGCTTGCTGAGGCGGGCCCCAGCGACGTCGTCCTCGTCGCAACCTCCGCTGATAGCGAGTTCCTCGCCGCGGAGCTGGGGCTGGGCCGCCTCCTCATGCCCATGTGGGCTGTGGACAGGATCGACCTGGCGGTCGACGGCGCGGATGAGGTGACACGCGAGAAAATCCTGCTGAAGGGGCGCGGCGGGGCCTTGCTGAGGGAGAAGCTCGTTGACTACGCGGCGGGGCAGTTTGTGGTGTTGATAGAGGAGCACAAGCTTGTAGATAGGATCCCAACGCGGAACCCCGTGCCTATTGAGGTTGTGCCGTGGGCGTGGCGCCACGTGGCTAGGGAGGTGGAGAGGAGGTTCGGCGGCGTCGTCAAGCTGAGGCAGGACGGCGGCAAGCTGGGGCCTGTCGTGACGGACAGCGGCAACTACATCCTCGACTGGACCCCGCCGTCTGCGTTGGATCCCTCGGCGGAGGACGAGCTTAAGCTCATGCCAGGCGTCGTGGAGACTGGCATCTTCGCCAAACGCAGAGACGCGGTGGTCCTGGTGGCCCGGGAAGACGGCAAGGTATACACGCTCTAGTTGTCGATATAAACCACTTCGTAAATGTAGACGGAGGGCTGCGTGGAGTTCAGCGTCAAGCTGGCGTAGTGAGACGCCGTGAAGCTCACGGAGAGGCTTCCGCTTGCGCATCTAAGCGGCGTCTTGTCCCTCAGCGTGTACTCCCCAGTCAGCGTTCCTGTGTAGGTACCATTCCCTGTCAAGTGGCCATACACCACCCCGCTGAGCGCCGCGCCTCTTGGGACAAGGGGCTTCAACGTGTCGTAGACGGTGGAGGTTGTTAGGTCGAACGACGTCGATTTGATGCGCTGGACGGTCTCTATCAGCTCCGTGGGCCTCAGCCAGTCCACCGCGCCTGCCGCGCTTCGATGCAGAAAGGTGAGGTTGTATCGAAATACGTCGCCCTGGAAGGTCCAGCTGTAGTTCAGCCTCTTGAGGAAGGTCTTCGTCTTAACTTCCTCCATGGCTCTCGCGAAGGCGGGCCCCAGCTCTCTGTACCTCTCGACGTCTAGCGTCTTCACGGCATCTTTCGCCATCTCCTCAGCCGCGGTGCAGACCGTGTGGTTAAGTTGGCTAGACAGTGAATACCACTGGTCCAAGGTCAGCTTCGCCAGTCGGTAGGCATCCAGCGCTTTAGAGTACGCTTCGGTCAACACAGCGAGCGTCCCAGCCACGGCGAGGAGC